>JAQVLW010000009.1:65871-67333 GCA_028703945.1 Aliarcobacter sp.
TCATATAATATTTTGATTTTAGAAAAACGATATAAACTAATAGAAAACTATTTAAAAAATATAGAAAAACTAGAAGAGTTATATAGTTCTTTATATAAATATCAAAAAGCCTCTTTAAATGAAGTCTTAAATACAAAAGTATCATATTTGGATTTGAAACTTGAACTTGATAATTTAAAAACAATGATAGATAATTTGTATCTAAATTTAGAACTAATAAGTTATGAAAAAGTTCAAACCATAGATGAAAATCTTGATATAAAAGAGATAAATAAAGTTTCTATAAATCAAGAACTTATAAGCAGCACTCATCCAAAAGTAAAAACTTTAGAAGAAGATAGTTCAAAATACAAAGAAATGGCAAGTTTAGAAGAAGCAAAGAAATATTCAAATGTAACTTTGAGTGTGGAATACATGCAAAATCAAGAACAAGATTATGGAAATGTAACAGTAGGAATTCCACTTCCATTATATAAAACTGAAAATATAAATGCTTTAAAAGCTAAACTAAACTCAAATGAAACAAACGATAAATTGGATAGTTTTATACATAATTTATCTTTGCAAACAAATATTTATTTAAACAATCTAAATCAAAGTGCTAGAAATTATAAACTTATTCAAAAAGAGATAATTCCACTAAAACAAAAAATCCAAACAAATATAGAGAATTACAATAGCTTTGAGATGGCAAAACCAGAAGAAAGTATAAAAAATTTAAATGAGTTAATTACATATGAAACAAAAGCTTTAGATGAAGCTTTGAAATATTATGAGAGTTATTCACAACTTATCTACTTTACAAATAAAGGTTTAAAATGATTAAAATATTGATATTAAGTACCCTACTTTTAAGTGGTTTTTTACAAGCGCAGATTTTAGATGCAAAACAGTTATTTAATAAAAAGATTACAAAAGTAGTAAAAGAAGAAGTATCTATAAATAAAAGTTTTTATGGAGTTACAAAAATAGATGAATCATCTTTGGTTGATATTACAAGTAGATTTGATGGTTATATTACAAAACTAAATGCAAATAAAAAATATATGACAATAAAAAAAGGTGAACCTTTATATTCTGTATATTCACAAGAGATTTTAAGTATTCAAAATGAACTACAAGTGGCTAAGAATTTTAATCAAAATATTTACCAAAGTACTTTTTCAAGACTTGATAATTTAGATATTTCAAAAAGTGAACAACAAAAAATAAAAGATGGAAAAATGAATTCAAATGGTTTAGTTGTAACTTCTCCAATAAATGGTTTATTAATGGAAAAAAACATAAATCAATCAAGTGCTATAACTAAAGGAAATTTACTTTTACAAATGGCTAGTTTAGACAAAATTTGGTTTGTAGCTTCGGTTTATCAAAGTGATTTAGAGTTTATAAAAAAAGATAATATGGCAAATATAAGTATAGATGGAATAAATCAAAAGTTAAATTCAAAGGTTGATTTTAT
>JAQVLW010000084.1 GCA_028703945.1 Aliarcobacter sp.
GGTGGAGCTGGAAACGATACCATAAGTGGTGGTGGAGGACAAAACTACCTTGATGGTGGAGCTGGAGCTGCTGACTATGTGAGTTATAATTATCTTGCAAGTGGTGAAAAAGTTGTTGTTGATTTAGATGCTGGAACTGGATATGTAGATGCTTCAAATAGCGATGTAGTTGTTGGATTTGAGAATGTTATCGGTTCATCTGGAAATGATACTATTAAAGGAAATAATAGTAATAATATTTTAATAGGTGGTTTGGGTAACGATACTTTTATGAGTAGAGGTGGAGTTGATACTATCTATGGAGGAACTGTAACTACAAATGCAGATACTAGTTTAACTGCTAATACTCTTGCTTCAGGAGAAATCAATACTATAAGTTATGAAGATGAAACACGAAATGTAATTGTAGATATGTCTCAAAATAAAAGTGGAATTAATGTTAGTGGAATCATAAGTAATACAGATAATGCAACACTTCATGGAGTTCAAAACGCAATTGGTGGAAGTGGCGATGATATCTTTAAAACGAATACTTCTGTAAGCAATAGTTTTGATGGAAAAGACGGAAGTGATACGGTTGATTATTCTACTTTAACAGCAAGTCAAAATATTAATGTAACACTAGCTGGTACTGGTGCAAGTATCGTAAATATTACAAATGCTCAAAGTGATACTATAAAAAATATAGAAAATGTTACAGGAGGAGCTGGAAATGATATTATCGTTGGAGATACTCTTAATAATATTTTAAGAGGTGGAGATGGAAACGATATAATAAAAGGAACTTCTGGAAATAACTCTCTTTATGGTGATGCTGGAAATGATACTATTTTTAGTGGTAGTGGCGATGACCTTATAGATGGTGGAGCTGATATTGATACTGTAAATTACTCAGAAGCTTCTTCCGCAGTTACAGTTGATTTAGGAAGTGAAACTGCTCAAAATGTTGGTGGAGGTATGGGCACTGATACTCTTAAAGATATTGAAAATATTGTTGGAAGTAACTTTGACGATACTTTTAAATCACATTTTAATAGAAACAACCAATTTGATGGAAATGGTAAGGGTATAGCTGGAAATACAGTTGATTATAGTAATTTAATAGTTAATGATTCAACAAAAGATTTTGTAAGAGTTGATTTAACTACAAATGGATTAATAATTCAAAATAGTACTACAACAGCAACAGATACTTATATAAATATTCAAAATATTATAGGAAGTGCCGGAAATGACACAATTTCTGGTGATGATAATAATAACACTTTAAAAGGTGGAGCCGGAAACGATACTCTTATTGGTAAAGGTGGAAATGATTATTTAGATGGAGAATCTGGTAATAATACTGTAAGTTATGCATACTCAACAAGTAGTGTTGAAGTTGATTTCAAAATAGGACAAGGATTTGTAAGTGCTAGTGATAAAGATACTCTTGTAAATATTCAAAATGCTGTTGGTGGAAGTGGTCAAGATGTTTTTAAAATGGCTTCAGGAAATACAGTAAATATAATCGATGGAAATAGTAATAGTGAAAACCTTGTAAGTTATGAACATTATACTGCTGGAGTTAGTGTTGATTTGGGATTAGCTAGTTCACAAGAAGTTGTAACAGGAGATTTTGATACTTTAATAAAGATTCAAAACATCAAAGGTGGAGAAGGTAATGATACCTTTAAAACTAACTTTACTATAGTAAATCAATTTGATGGAAATAGTGGTAATAACACTATGGATTATAGTAATGCAAATGCTGCTCAAAGTATCACAGTAACACTTGATGGAGCTAATTTTAGAGATGTAATTATTGGCAATGGTACAGTAGATAGCATTAAAAATATTCAAAATGTTTATGGTGGAGCTGGAAATGATACTATTATTGGAGATGGAAACAGCAATATTTTAAAAGGTGGAGCTGGTAATGATATTATAAAAGGAATTGCTGGATTAAATTCACTATATGGAGAAGATGGAGCTGATATTATCACAGGTGGAACAGGTGATGACTTTATAGACGGTGGAGCCAATAATGATATTATTTATGCAAATGCAGGAAATAATATTATCTATGGTGGGACTGGAACAGATACTATTTTTAGTGGAAGTGGAAATGATACTATTTATGGTGGAACTGCTACTGATGTTGGGACTGAACAAGATTGGGTAAGTTTTCAAAATGCACTAGCAGGTGTTACTGTAAACTTAAACAAAATAGCAGGAGATACTGTTACTGATGTATTTACAGGAGCAACTGGATATGCAACTGGTTTAGCAACAGGAACAGATAGTTTATTTGGAATTGAAAATATTATAGGAAGTGCCAATAAAGACACCGTAACTCTAAGAGATACTGAAGTAAACACAATTTATGCAGGTGCTGGAAGTGATACTATAAAAGCTGGAACTATAGCTTACATAGGTGGAAATACAATAGATGGTTTTGGAGTAACAGGAACTCAAGATAGTAACGATAGTGATACTATGGATTATAGTGTTTTAGATGTAGGACAAAATATCAGTGTTGATTTAAACATAGTAGATGGAAGTGTTTTTTCAAATGTTACTTTTAATAGCGGTATAAATCTTGACAAACTTAAAAATATAGAAAACATCACAGGAACAGCAGGAAATGATACATTAAAAGGTGCAGATGGTGTAAACAACACTTTAATAGGTGGAGCTGGAAGCGACTTTTTAATGGGAAGAAGTGGAAATAACACTCTTGATGGTGGAGATGGAAGTACAGGAAACTATGTAAGTTATGAGTATGTTGTTGATAATACAAAAAGAGTTATAGTAAATCTTGATGAACAAACGGCCAATGTTGTAGGAAGTGGTTATAACGATACTATAAAAAATATCCAAAATGTTATTGCTGGAGCTGGAGATGATATTATTACAGGAAGCAGCAGTTCAAATACTTTAATTGGTGGAGCAGGCGCTGATAAGTTTGTGATGAGGGGAGAACTTTCTGATACTGTTTATGGTGGAAGTATTACTTTTAATGCAGATGGTAGTATAAATAGTGCTTCTCACACAGATACAAATACACAAGATACTATAGATTATAGTAGCTACACTAACAAAGCTATTATTAATTTAACATTAGGAACAGCACAAGTTGATTTAAAAACAGATACTTTTTATGGAATTGACAACGCAATAGGAACATCACAAGCAGATACTATATATGGTGGAGCTGGTGTAAATACTATTTTTGCAGGTGATGGTGCTGATACTATTTTTTCTGGAGCTGGAGCTGATACTATTTATGGACAAGCTGGAGATGACTATATTTACATGCAAAGTATTGGAAATTCAGCATTAAATTTTGTAGATGGTGGAACAGGTTTTGATACAGTAGATTATACAGGTTTAGCTGAACAAATAGTTGTAAATATGCAAGGTGTTACAGAAGTTAAAGTTCAAGTTGGAAATACAGCAAATCATCATACTATTACAAATATAGAAAATATCGTTGGAACAAACCTTAATGACACAATTACAGGGAGTGAAGTAAAAAATATTCTTGTAGGAATGGATGGAAGTGATACTATTTCTGGAATTGCTGGAAATAATATTATTTATGGTGGAACAAAACAGAGAAATTCTACTTCAACAGCAGCTGATACTATTTATGGTGGTACAGGAGATGACACAATTTATGGAGCAGCTGGAACTGATGATTTAAGAGGTGGCTTAGGAAATGATACTATTTATGGTGGATCTGGAGCTGATACTATTTATGGAGGAATGGGAAAAGATACTCTTTATGGAGAAGTGGGGGATGATACTTTTGTATTTGAAGCCGCTGATAATATGACTAATTTTGTTTACGGTGGTAATGAAACTGATGATAGTGGAACACTTGATATGGTTGATTATCGACTTGCAATTAAAGGTATGACTATTGATTTAGGTGGTAAAATAGGAATCCAAGCAGCAGATGATGCAATTTATGAAGCAAATAAAATAGGTACATATGCTAATAATGGATTTTCATATAGCCAAGACCAAGGATTTAATTTACTTTATGGAATAGAGCAAGTTCGAGGTAGTGATATTGAGGGTGATACTATTCGAGGAAATAGTGCAGATAACTCTATTTGGGGTCATGGTGGAGACGATATACTTTATGGAGTTGCTGGAAATAACTACCTTGATGGTGGAGCAAATAATGATACACTTTTTGCGGGAAGTGGCGAGGATGTTCTAATAGGTGATATTGGAAATGATGTATTTAAAACTTATTATAATTCATTAGGTGCTTCTGATGCTGCTAAATTCGGAGCATCAAATACTATTTATGGTGGAACAACAGCCGTTGCATCTGGAAGTGATACTGTTGATTATGGTGAAATAATTGATACTTCATATAATATATTTGCAGATTTATCAGGAAATACAAATAATATAGAAATTAGAACAGGTACAACAGTAATAAAAACAGATAGTGTAATTGATGTAAATAATGTAATAGGTACATCAGGTAATGATACATTTAGAGGAAATGCAAATGCAAATATTTTAAATGGTCTAGCTGGGAATAATACTGCACTTTATACATTTGCAGCTTTAACAGCTGGAGTAGTTGCGAATTTACAAGCAGGAGAAGTTGAAAAAACCACTACTAATGGCACTGTTAAAGATACTTTAATAAATATTCAAAATTTAGTAGGAAGTAGCTTTGATGATACTTTTATTACAAAATTATCAGAATCAAATATCATTGATGGTGGAG
>JAQVLW010000039.1 GCA_028703945.1 Aliarcobacter sp.
TAGATAAATTTTAGATAAAGTATTTAAGAAAACTCATTATCAATAATTTGACAAATTATATGGCCAATCAATATATGAATTTCTTGAATTCTAGGAGTATCATTTGAGGGAACTATTAGATTTATATCACAAACTTCATTCATAGCACCACCGTCTCGCCCTGAAAATCCTAATGTATTACAACCTAATTCTTTTCCCAATTTCAAAGCAGATATTACATTTTTACTATTTCCACTTGTACTAATTCCGATAATTAAATCACCTTTATTTGCAAGTGCTTCAACTTGTCTATCAAAAATTCTATCATAGCCATAATCATTTCCAATTGAAGTTAACGCACTTGTATCTGTTGTAAGTGAAATAGCCGGAAGCCCTCGTCTATCACTTTTATACCGTCCTATTAGTTCAGCTGCAATATGTTGAGCATCAGCGGCACTTCCTCCATTTCCACAAAGAAGAATTTTATTTCCATTTTTTAATGTTTCTACAACTAAAAGTGAAGCGTCCTCAAGATTTTCTTCTATAGTTTTTATTGTTAAATTAATAGTATTTAAATGAGATAAAAACTCATCTTTAATTATTTGCTTTAGCATTTTGAATCCTTTGGATTATTTTTGTCGTACTTTTTCCATTTATAAACTTTACAAATCTTAATTCTTGTGCTATATCTGAACCAATAACATCTTTGCCTTCATAATCTCCACCTTTTACGAGAATATGAGGTTGTATTTTTTTGATTAATTCATAAGGAGTTTCATCATCAAATATAACTACATAATCAACTGATTCTAAAGAAGCAAGGATGTAAGCTCTATCATCTTGTGAATTAATTGGTCGAGTTGAACCTTTTAGCTTTTTAACAGAACTATCAGCATTTAAACCTACTATTAATACATCACCATAACTTCTAGCAATTTCAAGATATTTTACATGACCTGTATGTAATATGTCAAAACAGCCATTTGTAAAAACTATTTTTTTACCTTTATTATGAATTTTTTTTGATAAAACTTCTATTTCAGTAAAAGATTTAATTCTATTTAAAGAAGTTGATTGATGTAGACTTGATTCATACTCAAATATTTCATCTAAAGATGCTGTGGCACTTCCTAGTTTTCCAACTACAACACCCGCTGCTAAATTAGCAAAGTGTATTGCTTCATCAATATCTAAATCATTTGCTATTGCAAAAGCAATAGATGCAATTACTGTGTCCCCTGCTCCTGTTACATCATAGACTTCTCTTGATACAGTTGGTTTTACTCTTAAAATTTTATCAAATACTGCGATTCCACTTTCGCCTAGTGTTATTAAAGAAACTTCTAAATTACAAATTTCTTTTAATTGTTTTATCGCTAATTCTAAAGAAGAATCATCTACGATATCTATATTAGTAGCTTCAATTGCCTCTTTTTTATTTGGTGTTAAAGTATAAGCACCTTTATATTTACTATAATCTTTTCCCTTTGGGTCAACAAAAACTTTTATATTATTTTTATTTGAAAGAGAAATAATTTCTTTTACCAAATCGGTTGTTAAAATACCTTTTCCATAATCAGATAAAATAATACAATCATAAATTGTTATATTTTTAGTTAATACTTCTAAAATCTTATAAATACTTTTTGAAGAAATATCTTCAATAGTTTCATTATCATATCTCAGAACTTGTTGTTGAGAAGCAATGATTCTACTTTTTTTTGAAGTTTTTCTATTTTTTTCTATAATTAAATTTAAAGTTGGTATTTTTATTTCTTCTAATAATAATTTTAATTCATTAGCAACTAAATCATCACCTATTACACTTATAACATCAACAATCGCACCAAGTACAAAAAGATTATTTATAACATTTCCAGCACCGCCAAGAAGTGAACTCTCTTTTTTTACATTTACAACTTGAACAGGTGCTTCAGGTGAAATTCTGTCACAATTTCCCCATAAATAGTGATCTATCATTAAATCACCAATTACTAGAATATTTGGCTTTTTATCTAACTTTCTCATTTAACTTCTTCTTTGAATAATCTTTTTATTTCAGAAAGATAAGCTTTTATTCCATCTTCCATTTCATATTCTGGTTTATAACCTAAATTTTCCACAGTTGAGTCTATATTCGCTTGAGTAAAAAACTGATATTGTCCAACAAAAGGGTTAGGAATATACTCTTTCCCATTATCTATTTCTAACTCTTTTTGTAAAATATTTACTATATCTTCAAAACTTCTAGCTTTTCCTGTGCCTACATTATAAATACCAGACTTTTTAGGATTACAAGCTTTTATATTTGCTTGAACAACATCTTCAATATAAATAAAATCCCTTAAAATCTTATCACTTCCTTCAAATAATTTTGGAGTTTGACCTTTTAAAATTTGATGACCAAACTGTACTATCATGGAAGCAGTTTTATTTTTAAAGAATTCTTTTGGACCGTAAACATTAAAATATTTTAATCCAACTATTGAAATTTCTAAATCTTTTTTTAGATATTCATAAGTAATATTATCCATCATAACTTTTGAAAAACCATAAACATTATTAGGTTTTTCATACCCAATTTCAAATCTATCACTATCTCCATACGTTGCAGCACTACTTGCATAAATCATATTTGCTTTATGTTTGATAGCAATTTTTAATAAATCTTCATAAGCATTTACATTTGTTTTTATCATTAAATCTTGCTCAACTACTGTTGTATCAGAAATTGCAGCTTGATGGAAAATATAGTCAAATTTATAATTTTTTTCTAGATTTTTTAAAAGTTTTTTATCATTTATATCACCACTTATAACTATTCCATTAAATCCAATTAAATTTTTAAAGTGACCAAAACTTTTTAAATTTCCATTTGAAAATGTTTCGCCACTTCTAAAACAATCAAGAACTATTACTTTAGAATTCGGATAATTTTTTTGAAAATGAAATGCTAAATTAGAGCCAATAAATCCAGCTCCGCCTGTTATTAAAATAGTTTTTTTATTAAAATTTATATCATTATATTTCATTAAACTATCCTAGTTTTTAATTATGTTTATTGTATCAATTAAATTATCAACTATCGTATAATCTTTCTGATTGTTTTTTTGTGAATCTATTAATATATAATTTTTTATTTTTGAATTAATAGCAGTATCAATATCTGAGATATTATCCCCTATTAGCCAAGAATTATTAAGGTCTATATCAAACTCTTCTACTACTTGAGTTATCATCAAAGGATTAGGTTTTCTACAATTACAATTATCACTAGGAATATGTGGACAATGATATACTTTTAATATATCTATATCATTTTTATTAAATTCTTTTATCATCCAATTTGTAAGAACAGAAAAATCATTTTCTGAATAATATCCTCTTCCTATACCTGACTGATTCGTAATAATTATAATTTTATATCCTAAATTTATAAAATATTTACAAGCATAAAATACACCATCAATAAATTTAAAATTCTCTATTTTTCCAACATATCCATAATCATGATTTATTACACCATCTCTATCTAGAAAGATTACTTTTATTTTTTTGTTTTTTGTAATCAAATTTTTACTATTTTATATTATTTAATTTAAAAAAGTTTTCTGCTCTTTGGTAACCTTTTTCTTTTGCCTCTCTAATATAACTAATCCCTTTTTCTGTATCTTTTTCAACTCCATAACCATTATAATAATACAAACCTACATGAAAAATTGCTGTTGTACTTTTTAATTCAGAAGCTTTGTTATACCAATAAAATGATTTTTTATAATCCGAAGAAGTTTCATTACCTTTCCCATATAAATCAGCAAGTTTAATCATTGAGGATAAGTTATTTTGTTCTGCTGATTTAGTAAGTAATTCTATTGCTTTTGGAATATCTTTTTCTACTCCATCAGCTGTTAAATACATCATTCCTAAGTTAGCTTGTGCAACAGAATTATAAGCATCTGCTGATTTACCAAACCAATAAAGTGCTTTTTCTTTATCAACTTTTGTTCCTCTTCCCATATAATACATTTTTGCCAAATTATTTTGGGCAGTAATTACACCTTGTAAAGAAGCTTTCTCATACCAGAAAAATGCTTCTTTTACTTTTCCTTCATTTGTACTTGAATCATATAACATTGCTATATTAAGTTGTGCAAAAGGATAACCAGACTGAGCAGAAAGTTTATACCATTTTTCAGCTAACTCTAAATCTTTTTGAACCTCTTCGCCTAAATGATACATATGTGCTAGATTATTTTGTGCTGCTGGATTTCCATTTTGTGCAGATTTCTCATACCAAAAAAAAGCTAACTTATAATTTTTAGTAACACCTAATCCTTTATAATTCATCAAAGCAACATTATACTGAGCATTTGCATCATCATTTAATGCTAACTCACTATATTTATCATAGGCTTCGATATAATTTTTTTTATTAAAACTATCAGTAGCTTCTTCAAAAGTTACTGCATATAAAGTTGTAAAAAATAAAAATATATAAATAATTAGTTTCATAAAAATCCTTTTAAATTATTTCTTTTCTTTTGATTTCAAATCAAATTCACTATTTTCTTTTAAATTATTACTATCAAAAATAATTTTAGTTGAGTCTGTATTTTCAATTTTAGGTCTCATATTTATTATATTTTCTAAATTTTCTTTAAATTTATCAATATCTTTATCTTCTTTCAATAATTTATCATCTTTTAAATCTGGTTCTTGTGCTTTTTTTACTTTTTCTTTCTTTTGTGCTTCTGTTTTAAAAATATCATCTACAACAACTGGAGATAAAATATTTGTATCTTCTATATTCTCACTTTGATTAAAAATATCACTATTACTTAAGCCCAAAGACAAATCTGTCTTTTCATAAATATCTGCTTTTATAGTATCAATTGTGTTTTTATTAATATTTTCTTGCGATATTAAAATATTTTTCTCAATATAACTATCATCAGGACTAAAGGTAATAAAATAATTATCACAAAAGTCACTTAATACATTAAATGAAAAATACCTATTACACATTTTCCACTCTTTATTTAAGCCTAATAAATAATCCAATCTATCCCAAAAAAGCTTATGTACGTTTTCATCTATATATTCAATATCATCTTTGTTTAAGCCATCTCTTCTAATTACAATTAAATTAGCTCTTGTTTCTTTTTCTACTTGATATAATTCTAATATCCATTTATCTAAAACAATATTCACTTTGATTATATTATCTTCAAACATTATTTTATTTATTTCTAATTTATCTCTATATGCATCTACAATAAAAGATTTATTTGCATTTTCTTTATTTGAAAGAATAAAAAGTGTTTTTGCAGCATCAAAAACAGCATTTTTTGAAATATCAGGATAAACCTTTTTAGTAACTAAAATATCTTGTTTTTGAGAACATCCTGCAAATATTATCACTACTAATATAACTATAATTTTATTCATAAATAACCTTATCTATTAACTGCATACAAATCTAATCTACTTAAAAACTTATAATCTTGATCTGATTCAACATTTTCAACTATAATTTTTATCTCATTTACTTCAGCATAAACAATAATATTTTTAATTCTATGTTTTTTTATTAAATCATTATGAATATTTTGTGTTAAGTCTTTATCTATTTTTATATAATTAATTTTTATTTCTGATAACTCTTCTAATGGATATTCTTTTGTTTTAAATCTTTTAATTAATATTTCAAAATTTAATTTATTTAATTGTTTAACAAATTCAACAAATTGTTTTTTATAAACAGAAGCAGAATAAGAAGTAATACTAAATAAAATATTATTTACAATATTTTTATTTTCATGTAGTAATTTATTTAAAAATTCTATAAATTCATCATCTGATATAGTTTTAATTGATAAATTAATTGCAATTTTATACTCTATTTTATTATTTTTAATATATTCTAAAGCTTTTAAGATAACTTGTTTATCAAAATTCTTATTTAACTTTAGCTTCTCACTAATTGCAATAAATGAACCTATTGGTAAAATATTACCCTCTTCATCTTTTAATATTGGTTTTAATTCTCTCATTAATAACTCATTCTCAAATGAATAACTATCAAAAGCGAATGATATATCAAAATTATTGTTTTCAATGATATATCTAACTTTTTTTTCTGTTTTTTCTACTTCTTCAGAGATTTTATTTTTTTCAATAATTTCATAAGAGTTTTCATCTTTTAAAACAGCTTTTTTATACGCATCATTTACTAAACTTAAAATTGAATCTATTGTTCCATATTTATCAATTGGTGTTCCACCAATATGAAATATATTATTAGGCAATTTATAATTTTTTGATATTTCTGTAAGTAATCCATTAATCACTCTATTAGAAAAATCAACTGCTTCCGAATAATCAAAATCTTTTGCTAAAATTATAAATTCTGCTCCGTGAAATCTATAAAAAGCCATTTTATTATTTTGGTATGAATCAATAATATTATTTATAATATTCACATAAGACATTATAAAATCATCTGTTTTCACTGTACCATTTAAACTCTCTATTTGATTTAGTTTAGCAATTTTTAATAAAAATATATAACCTTCGAAAGATGATACAAACATACTTTTCATATCAATATCAAACATTTTCTTATCATATAATCCTGTTAAATTATCAGTTAATAAATTTCTTTCCATAGATTCTCTATTAATATTTAATTCATTTACTAAAGATGCTACTCTATTTGATAATTTTGATATATTAGTCAATAAATTTTTATACTCATAATTTTCATTAAAAATTTTATTGTCTATATTTGAGAATTTGTTATTTAACATATCTGAAACAATATTTTCAAGATAATTAATTGGTTCAATTATATATTTATTTTCTATATAATTATTATAATAAACTATTAATATTACTATTAGAAGAAATAAGATTATTATAAAGATAAAGAGTTTATTTAAAAAATCATAAATCTCTTTTTTTAAATTATAATCATCAACAATATATTCTATTGTTGCATAGCTTATATCACCAATTTTCAGTTCTTTTGTTATTATATTATCTAGCTTTATGTTATAGAAATATTCAAAAATACTATAAAATTGTTCATGTTTTTTTTCAATATCTTTGTTGTCTACAAGATTCGAATTAATTGGTACTATAAAATTTTTAATTTCATTGTTTTTAAATAATTGAAATTTGATTATTAAATTTTCATTTAAATTAAAATCACTCGCTGGTATAAATTCAAAAAAAGATGTTCCTTGTATTTTTTGTATTTCACCAAATCTTATATCTGTCATAATATCTGCTAAATTCCACGAAGTATCATCAAAATCATTGGTTTGAAAAATTAAAGATTCTTTATTAAACAAAATTTTATTGTATTTGATTTTTACATTACTTATAAAATTAGTATTTTTAATATCTTTAATATATTGATTTACAGATATTTTATCAAACAAAATAATTTTGCTTTCAAGTTTATCAGTATATTTATCAACATTTAATTCAATATTATTCTTTGCATTTATGAAAGCTTTTTCTTTAAAGTCTAAGAAAAATGACCAAAAGAATAAAAATAAAACACCCACAAATATTAATATTAGTAATGTAATATTCTTAATTATTCTAATTTTAATATTTTTTTGCATTATTTAACTTTTTCTTTTATAGGTTCTTTATATTCTATTTTAGAAGTTTCATTTATGTATTCAAATTTTGGTTCTTTTTTAGGTTCATTTGTATTTTGTATTATGTTTAAATTATATAATTCTTGCTCTTTTGAAACTTTTTGAACAACAGGATAATAAGAAGTTCCTATTTTATTTAATTCTTCAATGGCTTTTTGTGCTTCTTCGTATGTATTATAAATTCCATAATTCCATCTAATTAAATTTGTTCCATTTGAATAGTTATATGAAAAAGAATTTTCATATAACTTTGGATTTTCAATTAGAATTTTTTCTAATTCTTTTTTATTATTAAATGATGTTATATTAATAGTATAAGCTTCAGGATTTGCATTTATAAAAATATTATTCATTGTTTCATTAAATTGGAACTCTTCTATTTTTTTCTCTTGTTTGATTTTTTCAATAGTATTAATTTTTTCAACTATTTTAATCTCAGGAGCTGGTGTTTGTACTTTTAATCCTACAATATAATCATTATATGATTTTTTAATATCTTTTACTTTTTTTATAATAAGAGTTTTTTGACTATTATCTTTCGATAATTTATTAATTTCAACTTTTGCTATTTCAATATTTTCAAAAATTCCATGTACAACTTTCGAACTAACTTTTGAATTCTCTATAGAATCATAAGAAAAAGAATTCTTATCTAATTCTTTATTTTTTATAAAATCTATTGCATCTTTTTGATTATTAAATGTTCCTATTTCTATAGTATAAAAATTATCATCTGTTATTAAAAATCTTTTTGTAAAATCATTAATATTTTCATCTTTAATAGCTTTATTAGCAAATGAATTTCGTAATTCTTCTTCTTTTTTTCTTTCTTCTTCTCTTTCTAATTTTTCTTTTTCTGTTAAAAATTTATCATCAATGTAAACATCTTGTGTGTAATTGCTTTTTGTAAAATCAATAAATTTTGGATGTTCAGGATCCATATCAAAAAAGGCTAACAAATCTCCAGTATATGATAGCAATGTAAAAAAATCAGTAATATTACTACTCTCATATTTTATCAACTCTGTTTCTGCTGAATTTAGTTGTTTGTGACCTTGTAATAAAGATTGTAAATCTTGTTGTCCTAAATTAAACTCTTCCCAATAAGCATCAACCATTTTTCTAAGTGAAATAACTTCAGAAATATTACTTTTTAAAGATTCATTTGTAGATTGTATTGACGTAAATAATTTAGAAATATTCCATTTTAATTTTTTCTTTTCTTCATCTAATTTAAAATTTAATTCTCTAATAACACTAAAAGCACTTAAGATCTTATTTTGATCTTTCCCACCATTATATAGATTAAATGTTAGTCTAAAAAGTGCATTAAACGCTTGTTCTCTTTCTTGATAATTTTCTTTATCCATTACATTATCCAATGAAACTTCAAAGTCTAACTTAGGAGCAAAACTTGACTTTTTTGATTTTAAATTAAATTTCTCAGCATCAAGAGATTCATAATAATTTAAAATCATACTATTCCTTTTAATTCCTCTTTCATATAATAAATCAAAAGTTGAAACATTAATATTAAAATTTTTCTCATAAGGAAGTGTTTGAATATAATTTTGACCTACAATATATTCATAATACCGAATTGATTCAGTAAGTTTAGATTTTACTTTAGTAAGTTGTGTTTGTGCATTTGAAACATTTGCTTTAATTGCTGTTAAATCACCAATTGTTGCTGCACCATTATCATATTTTATTGTTACAATTTCTAAAATCTTATTTAAATTCTCCATATTACTTTCACTAGCTAAAACCGTTCTATATGAAAATACTACATCAAAATATGCTTTTATTGCTTTTGTAATTTGTTCTTCTAGAATAATTTGATATTGATTTTTTTCTACATTTAATTTTTTTTCTAAACTTTTAATTGTATTTGAAGTCTCACCTCCAGAATAAATATTTTGGTTTAAAATAAATTTATAATTTCTATCATTGAAATATCTAAAGAATTTTGTATCTTTTGTTCCATTATCTACGTTACTCGCTTGTGTTCTTCCATCTTCGGCTTCAAAATTTAAAGTAGGATAATACCCAGCAACAGAATCCTTTAATTTAATTTCACTTTGAATTACTTGTTCTCTAGCCGCTTTTAATAAATCACTATTTGATACTGTCTCAAGAACAACATCCATTAATGATACTTTTTTGTATTTAGTCATATCTGCATTAAAATTTTTATCATATCTGCCAAAACTATTGTTCATTTTTTCCATTTGAGAGTTACTTGGATTTTCATCAAGATAGACAGGAATATTTGGATTCTCATCAATTAATTTTTCTTCATTAGCATTCAAAATAACACTTAAAAGTATCAAAAATATCAATTGTTTTTTCATTTATTTTCTACTTTACTATTTTAATTACTAGATAACCATTTTTGGCATCTACAGGTTCTTTTACCTCAGGGTTACTTGCTAAATCAATTTTGATATCTTTCTTTTCATATCCAAACTTTTTTATTAAATTTCTAACGCTCATTGTTCTTGCTAATGAAATTTGCTTAGAAATAGTTGCACTTAATTGCTCTTTTATATCAGATGAATAAATATTAACTTGGTGTTTAGGATATTTATTTTTTGCTTTAGTTAAGAAATCTTTTATTTGTTTAGAAACTGCATCATCAACAAAAAACTCATCTGCTTTATATGTTACAATTAAATATTCATCAGTTGCAAGGATTTTTTGTATCTGCGTTGAATCTTCTTTTTTATCTGCAACATTTATACCTGAAGACTCTATTTCATCTGTTCCCTTTGCAGATTTTATTGCAGTTTCTTGTGATGCTATTTGATTTTGAAGAGCCAAAATCATCTGTTTTTGTTCTTTAATAATTTGTATATTAAGGTCTGAATTTGGATTAGTTGTACTTACAGCAGGTGGATTAGTCGTACTTGAAATTAATTCACTAGAAGAAACTGAACCTGTAAACGATACTTTATACTTAAATTGTGCATAGTATCCCAAATTCGCAAGAACAACTAATAAAAATAATAGTAATACTAAAATAACTGAAGAAAAAATATCGACAAATGATGGCCAAGGATTAAATTCTTCTTCAAACTTACAAGCCATATATTATCTCTTACTTTCTAAATTATTTTCTTTTTCTAAATTTTTAATTAACTGAATAAGTAATTTATTATTTTCTTCTTGTAATAGTAAACTTTTCTTTATTGTTTTATGCTCTGATAAAATTACTGTCGAAATTTCTTGCAAAGATTCTTCAATAAGTTTTGAACTAGAATATTGATTAACATTAGATTCTTTCATTACTTCAATTAAGTTCTTTAATAAAATTGACTCATTATCTGCTTTGATTACAGTTTCTTCTAATTTATTAGCAATTTTTAAAAACATATCTTGTGATAGCTGATTAGAATGTTCCATTCTCTCTGTAAAATCACCTATCGTATCCACAAAAATATCTATAAATCCAGCAGCTTGCATATTATTAGCACCACTTTTATTAAAGCCTTTAATATCACCATTTTCTTCAATAGAATCTATGGCTTGAGTTTCAACAATTCTTCCTTTTATCCAATCTTGTACATCTTCTAAAAAAGCTGCTTGACTTTTTGTTAAAATATATTGCATAAGATTCAATATAATTGCAGAAGCAACACCAAATAAAGAAGAAGCAAATCCAATTGCCATACCACCTAAAGGACCAGAGAAACCTGTCATAATTTCTCCCATGTCTATATTATCTCCACCAAAAGATAAAATAATTTTTCCCATTTGATCAATTGAAACTAATAATCCAGCAAAAGTTCCAAGTAATCCAAGTGTTAATGAAGTTCCCACGAAAAATGATGTATATCCTTTTTCTTTAAAGAATTGATTTTCTAACCATTCAGTTACATCTTTTGCTTCTTGTTCAGAAAAATGGATTACCCCTTTTTTTGCTCTTCTTTGGAACATATGAGCAATACTTGCGGGCATAATTTTACTAATTCCTTCTAAATAGAATTCTAAACTTTTACCTTGTTTATATGCCAGTATTCCGAAAGTACCAGCTAACATTGTTAATTTTATTGCTGATTGATAAATGACCATTAAAGCAAGAACAAAAACAGTAATAATAGGAATATTAAATGTTAATGTTGCAAGAAAAAATGTTTTTATTAAAGAAAAATTTGCATATAAAATAAATGTTATAAATAGTAATACAATAAAAAAGATTTTTAATATTTTAACTCTTCTCATTATTGCCCTTAAAACATAAATAATAATATTGATATTACTAAACCTAATGCTATCATCGTAACAGATTTAGTCATATTATCAACAATATTTACAAAACCATCATTACCTTTAACTTTCTCTCCAAGTAAGATATATCCAATAGTAACACCATTTACATCTACCATTTCATTATATGTTTTAAAATACTCTTTATTAACAACGTAACCTTTAGCTTTTAGCTCTTTAAAGCCTTCTATACCCTCTTCTATAATATTTGCGAAAAATGAGCCATCATATTTTTGTTCTTCTACTCTTAAATCATCTACAACAGGACGATATCTACCATTTTTAGCATCAATTGCTAACTGAGACATCATTTTTTCTTGTATCAATACTAAAAATATACTATGTTTATTTCTTTCAAAATCCTTTTTTAAAGATACTAAACTCTCTTTTATTTCAACAACACCTAATACATTTTCTCCTGACATAATAGGTTCAATATAAACTACATTTGGACCATCTGGTAAAACTTCAATACCAAATGATGTAATTTTTCTATTTATTACACTATTTATAATAGTACGATGTTGACTTGTTTGATAAACTGTTGGATAAAAAGTCATAGAAATAGTATTAAAACCTGATTCTATTAAACTTTTATTATAAATATCAATAATTGAATCTATAACTTGTTTATTATTCAAATTATTTTTAAAATTATCATTTGTTTTTAATCCTAAAACAATTTTTTTAAACTCTTTTTGTTTATCTTCAAACTTATATTCTAAATTACTTTTATAATTTATTGACATATTAGCATAAACTTCTTCAGCAATTTTACTTGTCATTGTTGTAAGTAAATACATTGAAATAGTAATTCCAAATATAGATAACAGACTTAAGATTGTAAACCACAACCCTTTTCTCTTTTTTAATTCGCTAAGTAAGTTTTGGATAGCTTTTATAAAACTAAACACGTCAATCCTTTTGTAGTAATAACTTTCATTATATTTTATTTTCTCTTATTTTATTATTAAATAATTTTATTTAATAAGAATTTTGAATTATTGTTCACTTAAAGCATTTTTACTAATGTTTTTAAGAGGCTTTATAATATATCTAAGTACTGTCTTTTTCCCTGTTAGAATATTAACATTTGCAACCATTCCTGGTAAAATTGGAAGGTCAGGTGCAAATTGATTTACATCTGCTTTTATTTTTGCTATATAAAAAATTGAACCAGTTTTATCTTCAAAACTATCAGGAGAAATAGAGGTTAATTTTCCATTTAATAAACCATATTTAGAAAAATCATAAGCTGTAATCTCAACAGATACATCTTGACCTTCCCAAATAAATGCTCTATCTGAACTCTTTATTTTTGCTTCAATTGTTAAAGAATCTTCTAGTGGAGTAATTTCAGCCATTTTATCCCCTGGTTTAACAATTCCACCTTCTGTATAAAAATAAAGTTTATTAATAATCCCATTTACAGGTGAAATTACTGATTTTCTTTGTTCTCTATCAACATTAGCTTTATTCTTTTCTATTGCTTTATTAATTTCTGTTTTAATCTCTGAATATTTACTTAATTGTTTACTTCTATTTTCTGACTCAACTGAAGCAATTTTCTTTTTTGACTCTTCAATTTCTTCTTGTAATATTGGAATACTATTTCTTGTTTCATCAATTTGAGTTACAATATTTTGTTTTTTTGATAATTCTAATATATACTCTTTTTTAGAAGCTACTTTTTTATTTAATAATTCATCTAATATTTTCATATTTTCCATAGCTAAATTTAACTCTATGCTAAGATTATTAAACCTAATTTTTGTTTCTCTTAATTTATAATCTTTTTGATTGTATTGATCTTTTGCTATATCTACTTTTCTTTGATTATTTTCTAAATCTTCATAAAATATTCTAGTTTCATTTTCGATTATATCTGGGATTTTTTTCTTTAATTCATCGGGAAATTCAATTGTTGTTTTATTGTCAATTAAAGCTTCTAATCTTACTAAAACTGCTTGAAGGCTTAATAAATCAATCTCTTTTGTAACAAATTCTGAACTAAAAAAAGCATTAGAAAGGTTATATATAATATCTCCTTTTTTTACTGTTTTACCTTCTTCCACTAAAATTGCAGAAATAATTCCACCCTCAAGATTTTGTATAACTTTTGTTTGACCAGAAGGAACTACTCTTCCTGTTCCTTTTATTGCTTCATCTACTTCACTAAAGCTAGCCCAAGATAAAAAAATCGTAAAAAATATCATAATTGGAATTACAGTAGTGTAATAATTCCATTTTTTTTCTTCAAATAATCTGCTACTCATATTATTTTTTCTCTTGTAATGCTGCTAGAACTGCATTTTTTGGACCATCTGCAACAATTTTACCTTGATTTAGAACGATTACTCTATCTACTAAATCTAACGCAGCAAATCTGTGTGTAATTACTATTAAGGTTTTATTATCTAATACTTGTTTCATATGTGTTATTAAAGATTTTTCAAGACCTACATCAAGTCCTGTTGTTGGTTCATCTAAAATCAAGATAGGAGGATTATTTAATAATGCCCTTGCAAGTGCAACTAAATGTCTTTGCCCAACCGATAAATTACAACCTCGTTCACCAACTTGTAAACCATCACCTTGTCCTGATTTTTTTACTAAATCTTCTAAGCCAGTAATTTTTATTAATTGCATCATTTTTTCTTTACTAATTGGGCTTGATAATTCAATATTTTCTTTTAATGTACCAGAAAATAAAAATGGTTCTTGGGGCATAACACCTATATTTTGTCTTATTTCAACAGGATGTATTGTAGATATTTCATGTTCATCTAAATAAACAGAACCTTTTGTTGGGCTATCAAGACCTGTTAATATTCGTAAAAAAGTACTTTTTCCAGCACCTGTTTGTCCAATAATTCCAACTTTTTCACCCTCTTTTATTTTTATATTACAATTTTCTAAAGATGCATATTTACTATTTTTATAATAAAAATCAACATTTTTAAATTCAATGTTTCCTTTTATTTCACCTAAACCAATTTCAATATTTTTATCATTTTCTAATGGCAAATGCCAGAATTCATTTATATTATCCAATGATTCTCTAATCTCTTTTAATTTAATTGCCATCATTGAAGCTTGAATTACAGGAACCATTGCACGACTTGCAAGAATTGTAACTGCTATTAATCCACCAACAGATAAAGTTTTGCTATTTATTTCAAATACTCCAACTATAATAACTAAGAGTGTAACAAATTGAATTACTGTTTGAGATAAATTCATTGAAAATACATTTAAAGATTGTATTTTATGGGAAACTGAATCTGTTACAGCGATGATATTTCTCCAATTAAAAAGTTTTGTTGCTCGTGCATTTGAAAGTTTTATTATTTCACTCCCTTGAATAGTTTCAACTAAATAAGAGTGTTTTGCTTGAACATTTTCTATGTTCTTTTTACTTAAATTTGAAATTGGAACTTGCATTGCAAAATTAAAAGCCAGTACTAAAATTGCAACCAAAATAGGAACTAAAGCAATCATTGGTGAAATTATAAATATAACTGCAACTGCTATAAAGAAAAAAGGAAAATCTATTACTTGTACAATAGATTTTGTAGCAAAAAAATCTTTGATTAAAGCTAATTCTCTAAATAAATTTGCCTTTGTTCCAACAAGCATACTATCATATTGTGATTGAATACTTAAAACTCTTTTTAAAAGTTCTTCTTCTAAATGAAGTCCTAATTCTTTTCCTACTTTTTCAATAATATGATTTCTAACACTTTTGAAAAATACATCAAATAAAAGAATAATTATTACTCCACTAGCAAGTACAAATAGCGTTTCTGTAGCATTATTTGGAACAACTCTATCATATACACTCATGGAAAATAAAGGAACTGCCAAAGCAAAAATATTTATAAAAAAAGTTAAAAATCCTATTTCTATATATGCTCTCCAAGATTTCTTTACTGGATTCCAAAACCACTCTTTGCCTTTAATTTGATTAAGTATTTTTACTTTTTTAGGGTCTCTAAATACTAAAATAGCTTTTGTAAAGTTTTTTAAATAACTACTATCTTTTTTTATTTCTCTATTAGTAATTGGATCGTGTAAAAAACACTCTTTACCTTTTCTTTTTAAGACATATGGATTTTCATTTTTATCAAAAACAATACATGGTAAAAAGTGATTTGGGATATCTGAAGCTTTCATATCTTTACAAACCGCTGTAAAACCAACTTCTTTTGCAACATCAATTGCTAATTCTTGTGTAAATCCTTTATTTGATTTAGCACTAAAACTTATAATTGTATTTAAAGATATTTCTCCAAAATAGAAATCTAAAATATACTTCAATGTAAATAATAAAGGATATTCTTCTCTATTTAAAGTAGTATCTTCAAATATTGATTCTTCTTGAGATGTAGTACTATTTTCTTGAATTTGCAAAAAGTTACCTATTAATTTATTTTAATTTTATATTGTTTTGAAAGTTTTCCATTTATAGATTGAAATACACTTTCCCAAACTTTTGCTGTTTTTTGTCTAAATAGCTTTGCGCTTGGATACCATTTTGTAGTCTCACCTTTATTTGTCCATCTCCAATCTGGGATTTTTTGTAAAGGAATCCAAACTGGTTTATTTAAAGCACCAGTTAAATGAGCAACTGCTGTATCAGATGAAATAACTAAATCTAGTTCATTAATCAATGAAGCAGTTTTTGAGAAATCTGTCAATTTATGTGTTAAATCAATAATTTTATCTTCATATTTAAAAATTTTTATATCTTCACTTCCATCACCAACTTGTAAAGAGTAAAGATTAATTTTTGGATTATTCATTAAAGGTTCAAAGAATTTTAAATCAAATACTTTTCCTTCATAGCTTTCTCCTGTTAGTGAAGCACTCCAACAAATACCAATATTAATTTTGTCTTTTTCTTTTTTAATTTCTAAATCTTTATCAAAAATAGCTTTTAAATATGGCATTTTTTTTGGTAATTCATCTGTACTTTTCATATCTAAAATAAATGGCATACTCATAATTGATAATTGATAATCAAATGCTGGTGTTTCTTCACTTCTATCAACTATTACATCAATTTCATCAATTGTTTTAAATAGTTCTTTTAAACCTTCTCGACATTTTACTGCTATTTTACATCCAAATTTTTCTTTTAATTGTGGGGCAAATCTTATAAATTGAATACTATCTCCATATCCTTGTTCTGAATGAAGTAATAAAGTTTTACCTTTTATATCTTCAACTCCTGTAAATAAGGGTTTAGTAAAAATATCTTTGTGTTTTATGATATGAGGAATCATCTCTTCTTTTCTAAATCTCCACTCATACTCTTTCCAACCATTTTTAAAATCTTCAGATGCTAAATACATAGTTGCTAAGTCAAAATGTGCATTTACAAAATTTGGATCTAATTCAATTGCCTTTTTATATGAAGTAATAGCTTTATCTGATAATCCTAAATATTTATATGAAGTACCTACATTACTATATGCATTTGAACCATTTGGTTCTAATTCTATAGATTTTTCATGCATTTTTGCAGCCGTTTTATAATCGTGTAGTTTATTATATACATTTCCTAAATTTGTATATGCGCCACCATGATTTGGCATTTTAAGAATTGCCATTTCTAAAGATTCTATCGCTTTATCATAATCTTTTGCTTTGTTATAAGCAGCGCCTTTATTACTATAAACTTCATTATAATCTGAGTCTGATTGCAATGCTATTTCAAAAATCTGAGCTGATTCTTTATATCTTTTTTGTTTATATAATACAACACCTATATTATTTATAGCTTTTGCATATTTTGGATTTATTTTAACAGCTTGTTTATATGCTTCAATTGCTCTATTACTATCACCAATTAATTCAAAAACTATACCTAGATTATTGAACATATTAAAATCTTTTGGATTTATTTTTAAAGCATCTGTATATACTCTTATAGCCATTTTATAATTTTTTATTTCTTTAAATGCATTACCTAAATTATTATATACAAGAGTATTTTTAGGATTTAAATTGATTGCTGTAACATAATATTTTATAGCTGTATTGATATCACCTTTTATTTTATAAATAACACCTAAGTTTCCATAAATATTAGAAGACTTTGGATTTATTTTTAAGATTTCTTCATATAAAGTTTTTGATTTATCGTAATCTTTTTTATTAAAAAATTCAACTGCTTGTTCAAAAAGTTTTTTTTCTTGTTCTATCATTATATTACCTTCAAATCATTAAATTAGGGGAATTATATCTAAAAAATTTAGATTTTTGTTATATTTATTTTTTCATTGGATGATGCTTTGAATTGATTATTTCATCCATTTCTAGTATTTCTATAGAACTATCTTTATGTAAACATAACATATTTACAGAGACTATATTTCCAAAAATATTTTCTTCTTCATTGAAAAAATTATTTTTGTTGTAAAGCCTTGGTAAATGCCAATACATCTTATAATTTAAGCTCCATAATAACTCAATTAGCTCTTTTGAATGTTCTTGTCTATCATTTTCAACATAAATAATTGGTCTAAACTTTTTAATTAATTCACTAGCCCCTTTTATTACTGATATTTCCATACCTTCAACATCAATTTTTAGTAATTTTAATCTATTTATTTTATTCAAAAAATTATCTAATTTTTGCTTATTTACAGTTGTTCCATTTTTAGTATTTTCTATATTTATTCCACCAAAGTTATTATTTTTTGTAAAATCACATTCAGGGATTAATATAGTTCCATTTTCATGTGAAACTGCTTCTTGATAAGCGAATACATTTGAAATACTGTTTATTGCAAGATTTGCGCATAGATTTTGAAAAACCAATCTTTGTGGTTCAAATGCAATAACAACACCTTTTCCCA
>JAQVLW010000040.1 GCA_028703945.1 Aliarcobacter sp.
ATAAAGGATCGTTTACTTAAAGTTTAGTTGTACTTTATTTAAATTAAATCAAACTACTAAAAAGCATGTACAGATATTAAAGTTAAGCATTTTAAGACACGGGTTCGAACCCCGTCTTCTCCACCAATGATTTTTTATTCTTCAAAAACTCCGATTTTATCGGACGTTTAAGCCCTTTCAAAAACATCTTAAAAATTTTTAGTCACCTATTAGTCACCCAAATTATAAGTTTAAAAAAATTTCAAAATTTGTATTATTTCCCATAAGTTTTTTGTAATTTTTCATAAGCATTATTCAAATTTTGAGTAATTTCTGTAAAAAGTTCTATATTGTGTGGATTTAAATCAGGATGATAAATTCTAACTAATGCTCTATATGATTTTTTAATTATTGAAAAATCATCACTTGGTTTTACTCCTAGAACTTCATAAGGACTACTTGAATAAAATTGCTTATATCTTTCATCTACTTTTTGTTTTGTTGATTCTTCTTTTTTTGATTCATTATAACCATTAGATTTTTTAAAATCTTCATAAGCTTTTTCATTGTTTGAATTACTTTTTTGTTCTGATTTACTATAATCTTGATAACTTTGTTTTTCTTCTTTATATTCTTGGTAGTTTGGTTCTTGTTCTTTTTGAGAAGATTTATTTTTAAATCTTTCATTTATTTCAGCTATAAAAACTTTTATAACAAAGAATATATTTATAAACCAGTTTATAAGTCTTAGGATTTTATAGTAGATTGTTATAAAAAAGAAATAGGTGTTTATAGTTGCATTTTTTAGCTGTATAAATAAATCATATATAAACATTAAAATAGCAAAAACAATATTTCTTGCATATATAAAAAAATATTTTATATGTGGAACAATTAAAGCAATTCCAATTAAAAAATTAAAATCTCTAGTTATTGTTTGATGATTCCATTGTTCTAAAAAACTCAATCCAATTAGTATAAGTATGATTCTAAAAAAGATATGTTCAAACCATTTAGATATATAAAAAGGTGCTAAAAAAGTTAAAGATAGTATTAGATAAGCAATCCAACTTAAATGAAGTATATTATCACTTGCTAGTATTTTTATAAATTTGTTTATGAATTCTAATATTTCCATTTTCTCACCACTCTATATTTTCTAAATCAACATAGGAAATATTGTCATTTGTTTTTTGATTAGTTATTTTGTATGGATTAATTTTTGAAAGTCCATTAAACATAAAATCTTTGTAATAAGGTTTTATTTTTAGTTTTAATGGTTTTTTATTTGAGTACACAAATAAAGCTTCATCATCTTTCATAGTTCTTATTTCACTAATACTCATAACATTTACATTTTCATAAACATATTCGCCTTTTGCGGTTTTTTCTAATTTTCTTGTTTGCCCAAACATCTTTTCTAAATTTGAAGCTAAATCTAAATCAGCACCACTAAATATTAGTTTACTTGCAATTCCACCATCTAAAATAGTTTTTGCTTTGTTTACTGAATATATTTCGTTTAGTTGATTTATGTTTTGAATAATGATAGAAATAGAAACTTTATATTTTCTAATGGTTGTAATAATAGAAGAGAATTTTGGAATATTCATATTTCCAAATTCATCAAGTAAACAATAGATTGGTAAATCATTTCTAAGTGGTAATTTTTCCATCATTTCATTAAAAAGTTGAGAGTAAAAAAGATTTAATAAAAAGCTATATTGTTCTTGATATTGTTGTTCAACTCTAATATAAATTACTGATTTTTCTTTTCTTAGATTTTTAAAATCTATATTATGGGAATATGTTAATTTTTCTAAATTATCATTTATTCCTATTGGGCTAAGTGCTATATTTGCAGTTGAAATAAAAGATTGGATTGTCTTTTCATTACCATTTACGAAGCCCACATATTCATTAAAAGTTTTATCATCTGCATATCTTTTTACAAACTCATTTAAAGGTTCGCCATTTGCTCCAAAATTATTGAGCATATATCTAACATTTGCAAGATTGATATATCTTTTATCTTCTGTTGATTTTAGGAGTTTTATTAAAATAGATATAAAATTCTTAGCTCCATCACTCCAAATTTTATCATCTGCCCTATTTCCTTTTAGTCCAGAAGAACTTATTAAAATATCGCTAACCATATCAATACTCATAGAATCATTGGCATATTCAAGTGGATTATATCTTATTGATTCATCTAAATTTTTTGGGTCTAAAACATATATTTTATAGCCCTTGTTTTTTAGATAACCACTTGTTTTTTCAAATATTTCTCCACTTAAATCAGTTATTACCATAGAACATTTTTCATTTGCTAGTTTATAGATATTTGGTAAAACGAATGATGTAGTTTTTCCGCCACCAGTTCTACTAATCAAAGCTAGATGATTAAAACTCTCTTTTTGAGATAATCTTTTTTTATTTCCATCTATTAATAAACCATCATTAAATGATGAAAATATTTTATTTTCTTCTGTTCTTTTCATCATCCCATCATCTTTTGATGGTGGTTTTATGATGAAATTAAAAAACCATAGAAAAGGATTTAAAAATTGTATTCCCATACTTTTAAATAATTTGTTCATTCCAGTTATTGCTAAATAAATAATTAGTATTAGTACCAAAAGAGGAGCTAAAGATTCCATTATAGACCTTAAGAAGTGCATTATGTCGCTTATTCTATTTAAAAATAAGTTATTATTTGCTTTTATTACTTTGTTTTATAAGCAAAAGAATGGCTCTAAAAAGAATAAATTCATTCTTTCATTTGATTTAGAATCTTGATTACTTCTCTTAATAGTTCGTTTTTTTCTATTTTCCAAAGAATTATTTTTGAACTTTCTATTAATTCTAAACTCTTTACTATCTTTTTTTAGAATCTTAAATTTCTTATATTTTGAAATAGTTTCTTTATTTTTGAGTCTTCTATTAATTCTAAAATCTCTACTATTTTTATTAATCATTTTTCATCCTTTTTTGTTTTATTACTCCCTAGATAAATACTTCTTCTTTCATCTAAATCTTTCATTTATTTTTTCATCTTTTACTTTTTGCCGTTTAGTTTCTCTTTGTTTGATATTCTCAAACTCTTTGAGCATATTTAAATATTGCTCTTCAAGCCCCAAAGTTTTTAATCTATAATTTTTATTTTCATAAATAATACCGATTGTTTGACCCCTTTGGTAGATTTCATAATTTAGAGATTTTAGGTAATTATCAAAGTAAGTTTTAGAAGTAGCCATTTTAAAAGTTTTTGTTAAATCATCTTTGATTTTATCTTTTATAGTTTTTGCATTTCTTTTATGTTTTATCTCTTGTTCTTGTTGTTTTTCTTTTGATAAATCTTTTTCTTTCTGATAAAAAGAAGATTTTTCAAGTTCACTATATCTATCATTTTTATAGTTTTCTAAATGCTTTTGAATAAGTGCAAATTCTTTTTTAGATAATCTAACTCTTTTATCACTCTCTATTTCATTTGAGCTTATCATCAAATGCAAATGAATATGATTTTTATCTTCGTGAATTACTCCAAAGCTTAGATTATTTTCGGCTCTTATATCTAAATACTTATTTGCTAAATCTAGTAAGATTTTCTTTTGTTCATCAAGTGATAGAGTGTTTGGATTTAGTGATATTAATTCATGGTAAAGAAAAACTTTACCTCTCGAATCATCTAAATATTCACTATTTTTTATAAACTCTTTTATTAGATTCTTTTTATCTTTAGAATTAGAATAAGTATTTTTAGAAAAAGAGAAGTTTGATTTATCACGAGTTAAATAATCATAGAGCTGTGAAAAAGATTTAGTTTTTCTGCTCATTGATTTTATTATCATAGTTTAGACTTTAGAAATAAACTTTTTAAATTCATCTTCATAAGTTTTTAGGGAATTGATTAAGATATTTATATCAATTACTTCATCAATATTGCTTTTATATGCAATTTGATTGATGTTATTAGCGATTCCTCTTGAAATATGAATATATTCACGAATAAACTCTTTTTGCTCTTGTGTCATTGTAGTTGGTACATTGTTATTTAAAAAACTTGTAACAATATTTTTAGAATAAGTATTAGGGTTTAAATCTAGGATTATTGCTCTTCGTTTTAACTCATTAAAAAATGGATTAGACAAAGGGAAAGTTACAATTTTATTTTTTTCATTGTAACTTTTCTTATATTCACTTTGGTAATTTGTATTCATAATCAAATCTTTAATTAATAAGTTTGAACTACATTTGTGTAATATTTTGCTAGTTCAGTTAAAGGATAAAAAACATCACCTTCACCTTTTTTTATATATGCACACCCTAAACCTTTTTTTCTAAGTCTGTCAAGGGTTGATATGCTTAAACCTGTCTCTAATGCCATCTCTTTTTTACATAAAGCCATCTTTCTGTATTTTGCATATAAAATATCGAATAAAGCTTTCTCATCACTACTCATTTTAAGCTCCTTTGGTTAATATAAAGTAATTTTAAAGTATTATTCCTTATGTTTTTATAATAAATACTTAGTATTAATTATAAATTTATATAAAAAAATAGATTTGACGAGATTTGATTAAATACTTAGTAATAAAATATTAATACTTAGTTTTATATAATTTTACTAAAGGTTAAATATGAATAATGATGAATTAGAAAACAGAAAAAACAGAAGTGTAGGAAGACCCGCACTAGATGACAAAGAACTTGTTAGAGATAAAAAGGTAATGATGTCGTTCACTCAATCAGAGTATGACGAGCTTAAAAGAATGCAAAAACTTTTAAATCGTTCAACACTTACTGCCACTATCCAATATTTTTTAGATAGAGGAAAAGAGGCAGTAAGTAAAGATTTTTCAAGAGAGAGATAATTTTTTATCTTTCTCTTTTTTTTTGTAAAGTTTCAACTTTACAAACTCACAAAAAACTGCAATAAAAAATCACATTTTTTTCTAAAAGTTTTTTCTTTGTTAAGGGTTTTTAGGGATAACTTTTTTAAAGTTAATTTCCCTAAACAAGTTGCATTTTTTTTGAATTCTCAAGAATTCTAAAAAATATGCAAACTTGCATATATAAGCCAAGAATCTAGGTTTATTCTCAAGATTTCTTAAGCCCTAAATTTACAAGAACATTATCTAAATTATAATCCCATCTTGGGTTTTTAAATGAGATGATTTCTCACATTTCGTTTTTTACAGATTCAAGAGTGATTTTATCTAAAATTACATCATCAGTTTTTAGCTCTTTATAGATAGAAATAATATTAGGAGTTTTTGAAGTTTGGATTTTTTTAGCAATAGGATTTAGATTATTCATCTCTTGTTTATATGCTTCATTTACAATATGTTCCATAATATTAATAGCACTTTTTCTAAAGTTTCAAATATTATCTAAATCATTTATATAAAAAGTATGATTTAAAAAATCATAGTAATACACAAAATATGTTCATTCATTGTTTAAAGTTGAATTATCAACATAAACAGCTTTCATAGTTAAATTATCATTTCCAGTTTTAATAGCGATTAGGCTTCCAAATATATTAGTATTGTTCATAGGTTTTAAAATTAAATAGTTAAATATAAATATAAATGGTCGCGACCATAAATTTGATTTAATCATATTTATAAAATTTTGGCTAAAATTTTTAATTGGCAATTTAAAGTTTTATAGCAAAACTCTTTATTTAATAAAAATTTAATATGAGCTTTAGAATCAAAAAAAGAGAGATTTTTTAATAAAATCTCTCAAATTTATATTGAACTTTTTGGGATGTAAACCAAATATGACTATCTAAATAATTTGTATAAATCTCAAATTCATCACTTTCTTTTTTGAATAGTTTTTTATTTGAATTTATAAATTTATAAGCTATTTGAGATAAAGCTTCATAAATGTAATAATTTATATCAAATTGAATCTCTTTTCAAAAATTCATTTCAACATTTTCATAGATTTCATCAAAATCTAATTTATGCTCATCAATAAGATTTACAAGAAATTCAACATCTAAATATCAAGCTTTTAATAAATTTCTTGATAAATCAACTAATATATTTTTGTTCATAATCACAAAAATTAAAAAAATAAAGTGATTAATCGTTAAAAAAAATAAAATAAAAAAATCAAGGTGGAGATTTATACTACCTTGATTTTTTCTATTTTATTTTTTAGAATTAATTAGTTTATTTTGAATGGTACTAACGATGATTAGTTGTTTATTAATTAGATTCTGCCAATTTTCTTAATTCTTCTTTAACTACATTTTTTGCATCTTCTGGGATTTGCATTTGTTTTATTATTACTTCTAAAAATATATCTAAAGTATTATTTTCTTTTTGTTCTTTAAGAGCTTTTACTAATTCTTCTTGAGCTTCAAAAATTTCGTCTACATTTATTTTTTCTAAATCATCTTGCTTAAAATTTATTTCATGTTTTATATCTGAATCTCTATTTACAACATTAACTGTTGCTATTTCATTTTTTATAATTTTAATATAAGTATTTCACTCTTTTCTATAAACATAATATGATTCAAATTGAGATTCAAATTTTGAAATATCTTCAAAATCTACTTTTTCTAGCTTTAATCATTTTTTTCAAATAAATAACATTCATTTACTATCAGTTTTTCTATCGATAACTAATTCTTTAGTAAATTCTTCTCATTTTTCTCAAGTTTCATCAGCTTTTATTGTAATTCATCAAAGTTTTTGCCCTATTCATCAATTAAAAAGCATATTTAAATTTTTATCTTCATATTGAGCATCTTCAAAATCTACCATTTCACATAAATCTTCTGGGTCTTTAGAAATCTTCATTGACATCATTACATTATCATTTGGATTTTGAATAAAATGACTCATTATTTCCGCTTGAACTAAATCTTTTCATTTTTGAACCTCTCATTCATTCTTTAGTTCATCAATTTTTTTACCTTCTTCTTCTAAGTTTACATCAGAAGTATTTTTTAAAGTATTCTTTACAGAATCTTCTTGTTCTGTAGAATTAGTATTATTTAATCACATAAAATTAAAATTAATTATTAAAATACATTTCTATTTTCTCATATTATCTTTTTTTTTGCAAATATTTTGATATGAAATAATTTATTTACATTAAAAAAGATATAATTTTTTATTTTAATAAAGGATAATAGGTAATTATATGAATATGTCGAAATACAAAAGTAAGTTAATTAATTATCTTAAAGAAAAATGTTTTGAAAATAGTTATAAACTGGATTCTTTTAATTTGGATGAATCATCTGAATTATTATATAAAATTGATAATAATAGAAAAAGTTATGATGGTAATATATTAGCAGGAACTGATATTTATTATAAATCAAACTTTTGTAGATGTGATTTTCCCCAAACTTTAATATCAAATCATATTTTTATAAAATCTAATCTTTCTCATATGGAATGTTCAGAAGCTATATTTCAGGAATGTATTTTTATTGATTGTGATTTCAGACATACCAATTTTACAAATTGTAAATTTCAAGGATGTTTAATTTTAAATATAAATACAAATTATAGAAAAGACAGTACAAGTAATTTAGATACACAAGAATATGGTTTTGATAAATCAGGGTTAAATAAAACAATTTGGGAAAGTTATAATGAAAATTCAACAATAATAGTGAATACAATTTTTAAATCAGTTGCATTTAGAGAAAGTGTTTTTAGTAATGTAATATTTAAAAAAATAATTAATAAGAGTGCATCTTTTGAAAATGCGAAAATTATTAATTGTTCATTTGATTCTTTGAACCTTGAAAATTCTTCATGTAAAGGACTTTTTTTTAAAAATACAAAAATTGATGAATTTATAATTTCTTTTGCAAAAGTACCATATGTTATAGGTTTACAAAATCTTTTTCCTAAAACAAATAGTTTCCAAATAATCACAACAGATGATAATTTCAAAATTAATTTTGATAGAATTGACTCAGAATTAGTAGGAATTATTTCTACTGCTATTTCTAATACATTAGAAAAAGGAAAGATTTTTGAATATTTGAATTTATCTTATTTACTTTTACATCTTGTTAAGAATGAAGACTTATTTGAAGATAAAAATGTAGTAACTCAAAATAAATACCTAATAAATAACCAGAATCAAGACCTATACCGAAATAAAGACTCATTATTAAGTGTGCTTTTTGAAATGTTTCTTGATAATTTTTTTAATAATTCAACAATTCATATTTCATTATCTGATTTTGAGATAACTTGTAAATTTATGATATACAATGAAATTAATAATCTAAAAATTTTAAAAAATCTAATTCATATTTTCAGTCATCATATTGATATTCCCGATTATAATAAAGATAAATATGCATTATGTAGAATAATGTTAGAAGAAATAGCTAGTAATGTATCTATTCCAAATAAATTTATTTTTAAAATCGTTAATAAAGATGCAAGTATGCAGTCACATAAAGCAAGACAAGAATTTGAAATATTTTTTACTACTTTAATGTCTATTTCGACATTTGAAATTGAAAGAAATAATGATTTTATTCAATTTATTGAAGGAAGTATAAAATCTAAAGTTTTTTTAGGTGTTAACAAAATTATAGGAATAAGTTTAGTTTGTGTATTACTTGGTTCTGAATTGTCATATAATCAAGATGAAAAGAAAGTTATATATAACTTTAATAATGAACATCTCACTAAAAATGTTATACTTTTGAGTAATAATATAAAAGATTCTTTGAAAGAACTTATTAAATATTCAATAGAAGAGGTTGCTAATTTTTATTCTAATAAAAAAATTATAGAAAAAATGCCAAATAATGATTATCAAAGTTTATTAGAAAATTTAATCTTGCAAAAAAAAGATCAATTAATCTCAATATCAAATTACTTCTTATCAAATAATCTTATTATTGAATTATCTCATGCAAATGCAATTAATTATTTATATAAATCACAAAAATCTTATGGTTTTGATACATTAAATTTTACGGGAAATGATGCTTTACTAACAATTTGATAATTATATATTCCCATACCACAATGAACATTATGGTCAAATTCTATATTTTGTTGAGGCTTGTGAGTAATTGAATCAGATTGTTGAAAATATTTAATATATGAACTTGGATTATTTTCTTTAATTACGGATAACATTATATCTTTTTTATATGGGGAATCATTGTATAAAAAGGAATACATATGTAAAAAATGAGGATGTTCCATAAAGGAAGAAGACATCGATAGTAAAAAAGTAGAAGCTTGATATCTTGGATTGATTTCTATAAAAAAATGTTGATTATCTTTTACAATATAATCACAGCCAAATATTCCTCTATAACCCATAGAATGTAAGAATTTACCTATCATATAAGTAGTATCTGTAATATCTTCAATCACATCTTTAGATATAAAAGAATCGATATTATAATCAGAACCAATATATTCAAAACAATTATTACATTGTCTATTTTGAAGTATTTGGATAGATGGTTGATAACTTACAATAAAACTATCTCCAAATACTATTGCATTTTGATTAACTGATATTGAACCATCAATATATTTCTCTAATTTAATAACTGGACTTGGGACTTTTGAAAGAGCCAAATTATACTCATCTATTGAATTAATTAAAAATACACAACTTCCTCCATCAGAATTTGAACAAGACAATACAAATGCTGATTCATATTTCTTTTCATAATAACTATAATCAAAAATATTTTTTGATACTATACTAGTTTTTAAATGTATTTTATTTTTTAAAATAGGATTCTTATTATTTTCTCTATAAAAATTATCAATCATTTTATGTTGAAATATTTTATTTTTAATATTTAAAAATAATGTGTAGTCTATTGCAAAAACTTTTAATCCAGATAATCTAAAGTCATCTAACCAAGGATATGCTTGATAAGCCCAAATTGCTGAATATTCAAAATTATTAATTTTAAAATAGTTTTTAGTGAAAAGTTCTTTTTGAAAAAAATTAGAAGTTGAATATTCCCTAAAATTAATTAAATTTTCATATATTAAAGCTTTTGGATATTTGTCACTTAGAATTTTAGATGACCTATTTGATATTATTTTATAATCATCTCCTGGAATTAAGAAATTTTCAAATTCTTCTAAATCTTTCGCAAGAAATAGTGTATCTTTTATTTTATTGGTAATTTCATCATTTCTTTTTTTTGTTCTTTTAAACATAATATAATTACCTATTATCAGTTATTCATTTACAAAGATTAAACCCTTTCTAGGATGTTTACTATTCAATATTTTCGTTTGTTGTTTCATATTTACTTTAGTATAAATTTGTGTTGTTGATATTGAAGAGTGTCCTAGCATATGTTGGATATATCTTACATCTACACCCTCTTCCAAAAGTAATGTTGCAAAGCTATGTCTAAACATATGAGGTGTTATATGTTTATCAATACCAGATATTTTTTGATATTTTTTAATCATTAACCTTACTGATTGTTCTGATATTTGTTTATCAAGTCTATTGATTAAAAAACATTTAGTTTTTTTAATTTGTTCACTAAACAATTCAAAGTATTCTTTTAAGACTTTTTTTGCTTCATTATCACAAATTTGGATTATTCTCTCTTTATCTCCTTTACCTTTTATTTTGATAATTCCAGCTTGTAGATTAATATTGTTTAATTTGATATTACACAATTCAGATACTCTCATACCTGTACTAAATAAAATCTCAATAACTGCAATATCTCTCACTATTGCTTTATATGAATAAAGATTTTTATCATTGAAAGATTCTTTGATTTTATATAAAAATTTTAAGATTTTTACTATCTCTTTAAGTTCCATTGTTTTTGGAAGTGTAGTTGGTTCTTTTATTGAAATTCTCATTTTTCTAAATGGACTTACTAATATTATTTCATCAAATTCTAAATAAGTAAAAAAAGCTTTTAATACAGCAACTTTTCTTTTTATTGTTTTAGCTTTAAAATCTAATTCATATAAACTTTGTACATAATCTTTTAATTTGTGTTTATCAAATTCATTAATATCTAAATTCTTATAATCTTTAAATTGTTCAAACTGATTTAGGTCAATAGTATATGCATCCAATGTTTTATTACTTAAATTTTTTTCAAATTTGCAATGAAATTTAAAATCCTTTATAACTTCTTCTAGCTTCATAATATTTCCTCTTGTGTAATATAAAAGCTAGAATCATAGCAGTAATTTTTATTATAAAAAAACAAGGCTTTTAAGCCTTGTTTTCATTTCATCAATTATTTAATTTACTCAAATTCTCACTAATTTTTCATTCTCTCCATCCTAAATTATCTACTATTCAATTTTCTAAGAATTTATTTTGTAGAAAATTTGGATTTACATTTTCAGCACCATTTGCGATTGATTCTACATTTAATGGTTCGTTAATATCTCAACTAATCATTTTATTCATAAATTTAAGCATATTAGTTTTAGCGTGGATGTTTAAACAATCATCTTTATATAAAACACTTTCTCAAAAGTTTCAATTTTTTAAATTTATGTTTTTTGTATCTAAATCAAGTCAAGGAATATTTAGAGTGTTTGATTGTAATTGTCATAAAAATTTATCGCTTATTTCTTTAGGCATTAAATCAAATCCGCTATCTTGCATAAAACCTAAAACTTTAACTTGTTTTTCTTGTTTTTCAGACTTCAAAGATAAAACATCTTTTATTTCTCATTTGTATTTATTTAATATTCAAGTTTTAAAATCTTCAATTTTTTCTTTTATTTTTGCTACTTTTTCTTTAAAATTTTCAAATTTTGATTTTAAGTCATTTTCTGATTTTATATCTGTAAAAGCATTAACATCTGATTCTTTTATTTGAATATCTGATTTAATACCAGTTTTTTCATAAACTTCATCAAGATCTCAAAATAGATTTTTTGAAAAATTTGAAACTGATTCATTTATTTTTTCTTTCAAATTTTCTTTTCACCAGTTCTCTTTTATATTTTTCAATAATCAATTAAATGGTTTATTTAAACCATTGAAAACAGCCTTGCTGTTTTCAACATCTGCTAATTCTTTTTCTCATTTTCCCATTATTTCAGAATATGCCTTTTTATCAATTTCTTCACTAAAACTATATTGGCTTCATATCAAACTTAGTTTTGAAGTTGAAGTATTTGAATTTAAGTCAAGTTCTATCATTCATCAAGAGTCTTTTTCAATTCATCTTATTACTTCATCTGCATTTAGACTATTTCAAGAATTGATTTTTTCTAGGTCTTGAAAATATTTATCAAATCAAGAATCTAATCAAACTAAAGTATTTTTGAATTCTAAATATTTTGGGTTGTTTTTATCTGCTCATCATAGTTGTTCTGTGATGGATTTAATAATGCTAGGATTTGCTTTTAGAATTGATATAATTTTTTGTATTGATTCATATTTTTTATCAATAGATTTATTATCAAAGCTATTGAATTCATTTACTAAAGCTATGTTTTGGTCTAGTATTTGTGGTGTAAAAAATACTTTTAACTGATTAAATATATTCTCATTATTTAAAGTTTGTTTATCTTTAAGGTTTTTAGTTTCATTTTTTAGATTATTTTCTTGATTTTGTTTTTTTATTTCTTCTTTTTCAATTTTTATATTTTGTTCTTTTGTATTTTCAGTTACTTTATTTTGTTCTTTTACAATTAAAGTAAGAATTTCATTTTTAGATTTTTTAGCCATTTCTTCTAAAGTTTTATTATCTTGTTTTGTCAAAATTTTTCTAAATGTCTCTTCTTGATTATTTGGTAAATCAAGTACATTCATTACATTATGTACTTTTATTAAATGATTTGAGTATTCTATATCTTCTTTAACTTTTGCCACTGCTTCATCGGGAACTGGTGGTCTTGATATGGATTCTTTATATTCTCATAATTTATCTAATCACATAATCGCAAGTGGTTAAAATATAATTTTATATACTCTAACACACTTTTATTTTTTCTGCAAAAAAATGATTACTTTTTATCAACTCCAATTACTTTTCCTAATTCATCTAAACTTTTACCAAGTTTTTCTGTATCTTTTAATTCTTCTTGCATTTTAATTCTATCTTTTTGTATTTGAACTGTTTTAAGTTTAGCATTTTCGGCTTTTTTATTTGATTCATTTTCTTGTTTTACTAATTCTTGTATTTCTTTTATTAATTCATCATCTGTTTTTTTTGCCTTTGATTCAGCATTAACAAAAGTAAAAGAAATAAAAATTATAAATATTGATATAAATATTTTTTTCATTGTAATCCTTAAATATTTGATAGATTTTTTATTTAAAAAATCTATCATTAGTGTATCTTGCTCCACAACAATCACAAGTGTAATAATCTGATACTCTGTTATAGCCTTCAAGACTTTCAATAAATGTATGTGAACATTTTTTGCCACAATTTGAACAATGAATTCTAAGTTTAGAACCCTTATCTTTAGAAAATAAAGAAATTATTACAACGATAACGATAAATATAATTATGTAATCCATCAATTACCATCCATCTTGACAATCATTACATCTTGTATGTTCACAAATCCAACAAGTTTCTTTTTGATTTGGTTCTCTGCATTTACAACATACCCATCCCGTATAAGTCCACTTAAGTGATAATAAATACTCTTTTGACAACATTTCTTACTCCTTAACTTCACAATTATTCGATTTGAATAATATTACTCAATATAAATTAAATAGTTTCTTAAAATAAATAATCTTATTCAAAATGAGTAAAGGATTAAATTATGAATGTTGCTGATAAAATTAACTATTTATTAGAAGAAAAAGGAATCACAAAAAGGGAGTTTGCACAAAAACTTCTTTCATTAAATCCTTTGCTTGATAGAACTGGAAAAGCACCAAGTGAATCTACAATTTATGGTTATTTAAATGGTGGAAGAGAAATAAAAATTGAATTAATTCCATATATTGCAGAAGCTTTAAATGTTTCAGAACAAGAGTTATTTACAAATGAAATAGAATTTATTAATGACTATAATTTTAAATATTCAAAAGAAAGTAGAGAAATTTTAGACTTATTAAAATTTGCTCCAAGAGGAGCTATTGATGAGATTAAAAACTATCTGTTGAAATATAAAAAAATTTATGATGATGGGATTAAGTGAGAATAAGAAAGTTTAATCTAATACCTTAATAATTAAGCCACAATCATATTTAGATGAAATTTCATTAGACAATTCTATTATTTCTAACTTTATTTTATCAATTTCATGATAGTCTCCCTCTACAATATTTACAAAATCACTTCCTTTTTTTCTGCTTTTATTTACTATAGCCTTAATTTCACCTATTTTATTTTTTATATTTTGTAAAAAGTTTTTAATTTCTTCATTATTAAAATCATCTAAGCTTTTACCTTTAGTTTTTTTATTGATTGTTCCCTTTCCAATAAGTTCTGAAATTTCATCGAGTCCTTTAATCATATCAATATAAGAACCTTCGCAATACATTTTATGCTTAATTGCATTACGGTCAATGCAATTCAAAACAATTTTTAAACAATTAATATCATCATAAGGATGTATTTTTGAGAAATCCGTATGTTGTTCTATTATATCAATAATATTTTGTACTTTTTCTTCATTATTCATATCAGTTAATCTTGATATTAAATCACCTATGTTAAAAAGTTCGCAATATGCAGGATGTTTTTCTGCTTTTTTACATTCCAAAAAACCAAAAATATATAATTTCTCATAATTATTATTTAATCCAAATTTCTCAAATTTCTCAATAGTATTTCTTATTTTTTTTGAATCAGCATTTATTGTAACTTGTATTGCAATTCTTTTATTATCATCTACCAAATCAATAGCTGGAAAGTTAGCCTTTGATTGATTTTTATTCACTAAATTAAGTGAATGCGTAACATTAAAAATATGTAAAGATATACTTTCTAATATCCGAGTCATATCATTAAAACCTGATTCTTGATTTGTTTTAATATACTCTTTTATAAATGTTATATCTTTAATAAGATTTTTTATTGTTTGTTCTATCATTTTAATTCCTCTGTGCAAGATAAATTACTTTAAATTTAATGTTGATGGTATATTAAACTAAGTTAATCAAATCTTAAAATTTTCTAATTTCATTTTTCTTATTATTAAAAGTTTCTAATTACTATAAACTATATTTTTTACAAAAAAAGTTACAATTTTGAACTAATATTATTTAAAGGAACTAAAAAATTGTCTGAAATTAAATTACCCTCTATATATAAAATGGAATATAAATATTTTGTGTTATTTTTAAGCTTTCTATTTGCATTAGATATATTTAATCTTATTGCTTACAATAAAAATATAGTTGATATGCTCATCAATGTTAATATTTTCAAAGAAATTTCTTTGTTGTTTATTGTTATATATATGTTTGTAATGATTATAATTTTTCCAATATTTAGACATATTATTAAATCAATAACTACATATAAATATAAAGATAAATATAATCAAGAAAACGATAAAGATTATAAATATTTATTTATTGTAAAAAAACAAGCAATAATAGAAGAAAATGATTTCTTACTATCTCGAGTTAAAGAAAAAGAAATCAAGAACAAAGAAGCTGAAAAAGATTCAAGTATAGACTTTAGTTTAGGATTACTTGTAATTATAGATTTAATTTTTTATGGAAATAGTATATTTTATTCAGTATGCAATTATATACAAGATATGACTGGATTATTACATTTCACTTGTGTATCTATGGGTATTATATTTATAGCTGTTGTTGGATTTTGGTTTGTACTTAGTTTATTCCCTTATAAAATAGACAAAATATATTTGCCAGATAAAGAAATAGAAAATTAAAAGTCTTGAATTAGCTTCAAAATAAGTTATTGATAAAAATTTTTGACTTATTACTAAATTTAATTAATATCAATCTGTCAATTTAATAAAGCCCCTAAATAGATTATTTAGGGGCTTTATTTTTTACGAATTAAGATATAAATTTTAAAGTATATATTCTTAATTTATTTAGTAAAAAGATATAAATTAACATAAAATTTAATTATTTCTTAAGCAAATTGAGTTTAAAATATACTTAGAGCATTAGCTCAAATCAAGGTACAAGGCTTAACAAATGTTTTCAACATAAAGAAAGGATTGAATATGAATCAAATAAAAAAAAGACCCGAACAAAAAAGTTCGAGCCCCGCAAAAAGTGTGAGTAAATACCTCTTGAAAATAGCTTTACTCTTAATGGCGTTAAATAGCACTCTTGAAGCTCCAAGCTTCGAGGGCTATAAACAAACATAATAGAAGTTTATAAGAAATATTCTTTATAAATTCTTAAAGTAATCTTAAGAAATTCAAAGATAAAGTCAAATCTATTTTTAATTTTCTTAAAATATGGCGAGTATTGTATTTAAGTAAAACTTAAATATATATTAATTCAGAAAATTTTATAGTTAAAGGAATAGCCGTGAAAGATTATAAAATAAATAACATTTTTGATATAAACAAAGATGATATTAGAACTCTGCAAGAAGACCTAGAAAATAATAAAATCATACCCGAAGCAAATAAAAAATTAAAAGAGAAATTAAATTTAATAATTTCTTATACTGCTTTTAATAATAATATATCTATGGATTATGATGAAGATTCATACAAAGATATTAATCCGACTGACTACAATTTAATAAAAAACTATTTATTAAGTTATAGTGAACAAAGTAAAACTAAATATTTTATTGATGAAAAAATCATTAAAAAAGAAATTAAATTAACTCTAAGAAATTTATTCCAAGAATTTCTAAATCAACATAAGGATTTGAAAAATGACGATACAGAAATTGTTTCACTAAAAATTTATGATTATTACAGAGATGGAGCTGAAAAAGATGAAAGCCTTGATGAGCTTAATCAAATTCTAAATACAAAAACCATAAAGAATATAAATATAGTTAGTAATATCAATACTATGAAAACATATAACTTTTACAAAGATTTATTATTGAAAGATTCTAATAGTCCAGTAATAAAATATATGTATAAAGAGAATAATCAACATTCTTATATATCATCGATATTTTATATGTTGTTTAAATTTAGAATTGGTACTAATTATAAATTGTATTATGTATATCTTGAACCAAATGTAAACTGGGGAATATCTACATATACATCTAAAAATGATTTTTCAAGTTACTTTTTTAATTTGTTAGAATCAAGATTTGAAAAAAGTTTTAATCACAAATATACTATAGAGTTCAATGATAATAATTTTAAAAATTTATCATTTAATGAAGATTTAGAAAGTATAATCAGTGATATTAATTCTTTACTAGATGCTGAAAACCCTTGTGAAGACGAAATTTTCAAAAAAATAGCTTCATTAAAATTAAAATACCCTAAAATTGATTTGGCATACAAATTAATAAAAAATGTTGCTAAAAATATCATTTTGGCAAAAGAAATAGAATACACAAAATCAAAAGGTGGTAAATTAGCAAATACAGAACGAGTTATAAAGCTAATGGAAAAAGAAAAAATACTATTTAAAATAAATAGAATATATCATGAAATCTCATGTAATAAAGATTTAGAAATAGATATTTTAAAATTAAGACAAAGTATTTTTGTAAATATTTTTTCAAATAATCAAGCAATTTATGATGTGTTTGAAAATTTAAAATGGTCAAATCAAGATGAAATATTAACTTCATTAGATGATATATATTATTCTGAAAATTTACTAGATAAATTTTTTAAATGTTTGAATAAAGAAAATATCTTTTCATTCAAAGAGAAACAAATTCATTTTGAGAAAATAGTTGAAAAATATATAGTAAAAGGACGTCCTATTACTGAAGCCTTTTTTGCAAGTAGTAAAAAATACACTTGAAGCAAAAAAAGAGAGAAATAAAAACTAGCAGTCCTTAAACTGCTAGTTTTTCGTTTTCTTTTTTCTTAAAAGTCTTACTCCCATATTTATCTTTAATCTCATCAAGAGATTTTTCTCCGTGACTCTTACCTTTCATTTCTCCGTAATACCACATTTTCTTTTTAGAAGCCCATTTAAAACTTAGCTCTTTTAATTTATCTTTGATTTCTTTTGTATCTCCACTTAACCAAATCCAAGAACCTACAAGCTCAATAGTTATATTTTCAAAATGTAGAATCTGACTAATGATTTTTTCTAAATCTAAATCAATTTTAAAATCATTTGAAAAATAGATTTTATTCTCGATAAAATCGTTATAAACACTATTTAATATTTTAAACTCTTCTTCACTTCCACCAACATCAGGATGTAATTTTTTAGCTAATGTTTTATAAACTTTTTTTGCTTCATTTATTCCAGTTACTTCACTAAACTCATTTATAATTTCTTCTCTTGTCATTCTCTATCCTTTTAAAATTTTCTTTTCATTTTTGAAGATTTTGAGGGTTTGTTTTTCTCTTCTTTTTTTAAATTTAAAGAAGTTAAAAAACTTATCTCTTTTTCTTTCAAAAATTTTTCACTTTCGTTAGTTCATCGGGCTTTTTATGGATTGTAATGATTGGATTTTTACTTAGAATAAAATTCAAATTTGAATCTGTGAGAATTTAATTTTAGTATCAGTGAACAATCTAATAGAGTGAAATGAGAGAAAAAGCTGAACTAATGAAAGTGTTTTTTGATTTTGAAAAAGAGTAAATAAGTTTTTATTCTGTTATGAAATATAAATTTAAAAGTAAAGAAGAGTTTTTTTGCTTTAGCAAAA
>JAQVLW010000085.1 GCA_028703945.1 Aliarcobacter sp.
ACAGTATGAGCATACAAAAGACCCACCAGTCCACTTACACGATCATAGCTACCACGGACGCTACCAGAAACAAATGAGTTTTTAATAGTCACATTTTCAGCAGAACCTATGAGTCCACCTATACTGCCAGCGCTGGTATTGGTAGAATTGACATTCAAGCTATCCAGCCCTATGTTTTCTATAGAAGCAGTTACAGTTCCCGTTCCTTTTACTAATGAATTAATTAAACCGTTAGTTGTACTTGTTAATCCTGAAATTACATGTCCAAAACCATTTAAATCAAAACTTGTATAAGTTAGCGATTTGCCAGTCCAATCGGCTATAGATGATACATCAATATCAGAAGCAACCACATATCTCTTATTTGCAGCAAGATTGTTTAATCCTGCTACATCACTTATAATAGTGTAACTATTACCATTAATCGTTACTGCATTTGTACTTGGAGCTGTTATATTGATTTTACCAGCATAACCTGTGTATGTGCTATTAAAGCCCATATTGATACCTGATGCCACACCACTAACTGCATTTCCATAAGTTGTTCCATTCCATCCATATCCCATATCGATAGATGCCGTACCAGACATACTCATAACTGCGTTTACATTTATATGTCGTTGTGCTTTTAATGTCAGCTTATTTGCACTCCAAGAAACTGCATCATTGATAAAAATATCGCCTTGTCCAACTCCACCATCATCACCCATCGTTGTTGTTTCAATAATGAAATTGTTACTTGCCAATGCTGTTTGTAATTGCGTTCCTGTCATGTTTCCATTTGTTGCAGCAACCACAAAATCATTTGGGTCGATTAGCCAAGTACCTGTTTTTCCAGTAGATGATTTTGTGCTAACAAAACTGTCAGCTTGAATATTTACAGTTTTTCCAGAAGTCTCAATAAAACCACCATCACCACCATTTGGAGCTGAAGCATCTAATTTTCCACCAACATTTGCTGTTCCACCATGAGCAAAAAGAATAATTTCCCCAGAAATATCATCAACAGAATTTGCTTCTATTATTCCTGTATTATTTACTACACCTTTTAAAAGCTCATCTACTGCATTTGTTGTTAGGTAGATTTTCCCACCATCTGCAATTACAGCACCTTTATTTTCAACTAAAGCATCTAATACACCTTTATTTACTGTTAAAGATACTATTGAATTTCCATTTAGGTTTATTGTAGCTTCACTTGCACCTGTTAAATGAACTGTCCCTTTATAAGCTTTTATCGTCCCATCATTTGATACTTTATTTGCTAATAGTGCTACATATCCATTATCACTAGCTTCAATTGTTCCCATATTTACAACTGATGCAGTTGAATCTCCACTAAACTTATAATTCCCTGCTTGGAAATCTGCATCACTTATATCTTTTGTAGTTGCTAGAATACCAGCTGTATTTATTTTTGCAGTTGAGTTAAATAGAATACCATTTGAGTTTAATATCCAAACTTGTCCATTTGCATTTAAAGCGCCATCTATAACAGACCGCTCATTTCCAACAACTCTATTTAAAGTAATAGAATTTACATTTGGTTGTTTAAAATTTACTGTTTCATTTGAATTGATTGAAAAGCCTTGCCAGTTAATAGAGGCTTTTTGCGTTGATTGAGTAATATTTGTTGTATTTCCACTTTGTGCAATTGTTGCATTTCCGCTTGTTACAACTCCTCCTATTGGAGCTGCGTGAGAGATTATGACACTTCCAAGTATTGCTGATACTACAAGTGAAATCTTTCCACCTTTTAAGATTCTAAATCGTGAGCTGAAATCAAAATTATCTACGTATCTACTAAACATTTTTCCTCCTAAGAAAATTAATTTCACAAAGTATATAAAATCAATATCATTCCAATATCATATTTTTTATTTTTTTATTATTTTCTTATTTAAATTATATTTGAGTAGAATGTCTCGAAAATTAACTTTGGATTCAATATGAAAAGATTATTTATATTATTATTGATTATTTCATCTTCTCTTTTCAGTAAAGATGTAATATTAAGCGAACAAGAAATTATTTATTTAAAAGAAAAAAAGATTATTACCATGTGTGTAGACCCAGATTGGGAACCCTTTGAAAAAATAAATAAAGCTGGTTTTCATAAGGGAATTTCTGCTGATATAATCAAGCTTATATCAGATAAATTAAATATAACCATTAAGCTAATACCTACAAAAACTTGGGATGAAAGTATTGCTTTGTCAAAAGATAAAAAATGTGATATTTTAAGTTTTTTAAATGAAACAGCAAAAAGAAAAGAGTGGCTAAATTTTACAGAACCCATTTTTACAGACCCAAATGTACTTGTAGGAAGAAGTGAAAAGAAATATATAGAAGATATTTCAAAAGTTAATTTATCTATTGCTCTTCCAAGGCAAACAGCAATGGCTGAAAGATTTAGTAAAGATTTCCCAAACCTAACAATAATTCCAACAACAACTGAAGATGAAGCATTTAGACTTGTAGAAGAACAAAAAGCAGATTTAACTTTGCGTTCTATGATAATAACAGCTTACACTATCAAAAAAAATGGTTTATTTAATCTAAAAATTGTGGGAGAACCAAAAGGTTATGAAAATAATCTTAGAATTGGGGTTAGACTTGATGAACCAATATTAAAAGATATTCTAAATAAAGCGATTAAAACAATAACTCAAAAAGATATTGATGATATTATAAATAAATATGTAACTATTGTAATAGAAAAAACAACTACATTTACTATTGCTTTGGATTTTTGGGATTTTATCATTGATAATTTTTATAATACTTTTATGGAATTACCTACTAAACAAAAGAGTAAAAAAAGAGATTAAAAAAAATGAAGAACAACAAATTTTATTAATTGAACAAAAAAGAAAAGCTGAAATTGGTGAACTTTTGGGAAATATTTCCCACCAATGGAAAAATGGTTTAACACAAATATCATCGCTAAATTTGGAAATGATGTTTATGTATGAATTAAAACAAAATCTAAACGATAATGAAGAGTTTTATCAAAGACTAAAAGATACCGAAAACTCAATAAAATTCATGATTGAAACTATGAATACTTTTTTAGGTTATTACAAACAAGATAATAATTATTCAACATTCGAAATTAAAGATAATATTAAACAAGTTTTACAACTAATTGATATTGAAATCAAAAACTCAAAAATAAAAATTCAGTTAGAAAATAATTTCTCACTTAAAATAACTGCAAATAAAAATGAATGGTTACATATTTGGTTAAATCTAATTACAAACTCTATAAAATCTTCAAAACTTCATAATATAAAAAATCCAGAGATTAAAATAATTATAAATGAAGAAAATATTATTTTTACAGATAATTGTAAAGGTTTTGAAAATGACATATTAAAAAATGTACAAGAGTTTAAACAACAAGGTTTAGGATTAAAAATGTCTTTTAAAATACTAAAAAAGTCTAATTGGTCAATGAACATAGAAAATTTTAATGATGGTGTAAAATTTACTATATTTAATAAAAATTCTATTTTGTGATATGGAAATGATATTGAGAAACTATAATGATTAAATTATTTCTTAAAGGCTAAAATTGAACAATTATAATATCCTAAAAACTTTATCAATTTTATATGCGGAAGATGATTTAGTAATACAAGAGAGTATCTCAAGAATTTTAAAAATATTTTTTAAAGAAGTTTTTGTTGCAAATGATGGAAATGAAGCTTTAGAAATTTATCAAAATAATAAAATTAATGTACTTATGTTAGATTATGTGATGCCAAATTTAGATGGCTATCAAACAACAAAAATAATTAGAGAAATCAATAAAAAAATTCCAATAATACTTGTTAGTGCATATACAGATAAAGATAAACTTTTAAATGCAATTGAATTAAATCTTATAAAATATTTGGAAAAACCTATTTTACATGAAGATTTAATAAATGCATTTAATAGTGTAATTCTCTCTTTAGAAGAAAATAATTTAGTTTTATCAAAACTAGATGAAGATATGTACTACTCATTTATAACAAAAAGCATAACAAAAAATAATCAGGAGATAGTTTTAACGAAAAATGAAGTAGCTTTTTTAGAATTACTTCTTGATAAACCAAATCAATTAGTTTCTAAAGAATTTATTGAAAATATTGTTTTTAAAGAGAGTGTTAACGAAAATACTATTAGAAATATGGTGTATAGACTTAGAAAAAAACTTGATAATGAAAGTATTGTTACTATTAAGGATTTAGGTTATTTGATTAAAATTTAAATAATATAATAAAACAAAAATTAAACAAAATATTTATTTTTAATATTATATACTTCCCCTTACCAAACAAAGGAAAAATATTGACTATAGACATGACAAAAGTAGCAAATGTAATTTTATATATGCTACACAAACAAGTAAAACACTTGAATGATAAAAAAGTAGCAATTATGCTTTTTTTAATGGATTTTAATCATCAAAAATTTTGTGCAAATAAAATATTTAATGAAACTTATATAAAAGGCGCAAGACATCCTGAACCTGTCATAATTAGCGAACTTTTTGATATAGTTGCAAATGAAGAGGATTTAGAAGAAGATGACGAAAGAATCTTTTTAATGCAAGAATTATTGGATTATTTAGATATTGAAGTTGTTGAAAAAGAAAAATTTA
>JAQVLW010000041.1 GCA_028703945.1 Aliarcobacter sp.
GATGTTGATAGATTAACAAAAGTATTACACCATTTAGTTGATTTAGGAAATTCTGTTTTAGTAATCGAACATAATCTTGATGTTATTAAAAACTCTGATTGGGTAATAGATATGGGACCTGAGGGTGGAAATAAAGGAGGAATGATAGTTGATGAGGGAACTCCTGAACAAATAGCTGCAAATCATAAAATTTCTGGTTCATATACTGGATATTATTTAGATAAAGAGATTAATGCTTAGTGAAAATTGATTATTCTATTTTCACTCAAAAAACATCTATTGATAGGTTTTTATTTGCTGTTGAAAATGGCTATTATGTGGAAGCTCACGAACTACTTGAAGATGATTGGAATATGTATAAAAAACAAGGACAAAAAGAAAAAGCTCTTGTTTTAAAAGGTTTAATAAATGGTGCAACTGCACTTGCACTTTTTCATATAAAAAAAAGACCTCAAGGTTATGAAAAAGTTTGGTTAGCTTTTATTAAATATATTCCACTATTAGATAAAGTAGAGTTTGAGGACAAAAATAAATATTATAAAGCAAAAAATTTACTGGTTGAATTGAGTAAAAAAGTAGAAGCTAAGTTAGAATCTTAACTTGGCTTTAAAAATTCCAAAATCAAGAGTCAGAATTAAGGCTCATTAAATATGCTTTTGTTCTCATCATATCTTGTGTAGGATATTGATTTTCAGTGTTCCCTCTTTCTACCTTTACATAAAAATCTTTAGATGAACTATTGTAACCAAAGTTCGTATTTGATAATACGACTTCAAACTTATTTGGAGTTCTAACTTTATCTTCAACTTTTTTTGTTTCTGAAACTTCTTTCTCTTTGGAAATCCCTTCTTGTTCTACTTTTTTAATAGCCTCATCAGTTGTAATTTCTGATGACTTATTTGATGGCTGAATTTTTTTAACTTCTAAAACTTTATTATCAGTAAATTGGTCAATCTTTGGCAACATTCCATATTGCATAACAAGCTCCTTTTAAAAAGTTTTTATTTACTTAATTATACTACTATTTTCAGTTTTTGAACAAAAGTTTCTTTATAAGTTTATTTTGATACTATTTGCTTCAAATTCTTTACAATTTACAAGGAGAAAACTTGGAATATAATTCCCGACAGCTTAATTTTTACACAGGGAAAAATAAATGGAAATTTTAATATTACTATTTATCACTGTTATTGCTACAGCTTTTATATGTTCTCTTTTAGAATCTATTTTACTATCGACAAATATTACTTACATCTCTGTATTAGAAAAAGAAAATCCAAACTCTGGACGACTTCTTAAAAAACTAAAATTAGACATAGATAAATCTATTGCAGCAATTCTTATATTAAGTACAACAGCAAATACTTTAGGTGCAGTTGCTATTGGAATTCAAGCTAAAAATGTATTTGTTGGAAATAGTACTTTAATAATGGCTATTTCAATAATTTTTACTTTTATAGTTTTATTCTTTTGTCAAATAATTCCAAAAACAATTGGTGCAATTTATTGGAAACAATTAGCTATTTATACTCCAAGAATTATAAACCTATTTATATTTATAACTTATCCATTGATTATTCTTACTTTAATTATTACAAAAAAAGTTGGTACAGAAACACATGATAAGATTTCAAGAGAAGAGCTACTTCAATCTACTTTATTAAGTGAAGAAGAAGGTATTATTGGTGACTTGGAATCAAAAATTATTCAAAATACTCTTGATCTAAATAATAAAAAATTAAAAGATATTTTAACTCCTCGTTCTGTTATGTATGCAATAGAAAAAAATTCTTTAATCAAAGATATAATAGAAGATAAAAGAACTTTCAAATTTTCAAGAGTTCCTGTATATGAAGGAACAGTTGATAATATCATAGGAATAATCCTAACTAAAAAATTATTTAAACAAGCAATAAAAGAAAAAGATATAGTCTTAGAAAATGTTATGAAACCAGTATTTACTTTACATGAAAGCATCAATGTTGCAAAAGCTTTAAAATTATTTATTCAAAAAAAAGAGCATATGTTTATAGTTCATGATTCGTACAATCAAACAGAAGGAATTGTAACTTTAGAAGATTGTTTAGAAACACTTTTAGGTCTTGAAATCATGGATGAACTGGATACAACAGCTGATATGAGAAAATTAGCTTTAAATAAAATGAAAGCAAAAAGAAAAGAGGAAGAAACGAAGGAAATGTTATGAGTAGAAAATTTAATTTGGGAAATTTACTTCTTACTTTTCCAAATCTAAATGGAAAAAAGAATAAATAAAAAAGTCAATGAAAGTGATATATTGCAAATACGAAACCAAAGAGAAATCTGTTATAAATGTTATCGACCAAAAACTTCATGTATTTGTGAACATTTAATAAATCCAATAAATACAAATACTAAGTTTGTTATTTTGATGCATCCAAAAGAATTTAGAAAAACGAAAAATGGAACAGGTCATATGACAAATAACTCTTTAGAAAATTGTGAGTTATATGTAGGAATTGATTTTACAAATCATAAAAGAGTAAATGAATTATTAAATGATGATAATTATGAATCTTTTATTTTATATCCTGATTTAAATAGCATAAAATTAAATACTCAAAAACTTCCAAATGAAAAAAAAGCATTAATTTTTATTATAGATTCGACTTGGCCTTGTTCAAAGAAAATATTAAGACTTAGTACTAATTTACACAATTTAAGAAAAGTTAGTTTTGAACATGATAAATCTTCTCAATTCAAAATAAAAACTCAACCAAATCAATATTGTTTATCAACAATTGAATCAACTTTATGTTTATTAGAACAATTAAATCTTCAAAATATAGAAAGTATCCCATCAAAATCATTAGAAAAATTTTTAATACCCTTTGAAAAAATGGTTGATTATCAAGTAAAATGTGCCTTTGATGAAAATGATGTTAGATACAAAATTCCATATAAAAAAGCTATTTAGTGTATAAAGTAAACTCTTTGTTAAACTTACATTTAACTAATAATAATTTATTCATGTTTTTAATGAAAATTTGGATATTTTAAAATCTTTATTTATATAAAAATTTTTTGGAGATTACTCAAATGCCTAAATTAAAACTTGTCCTTTTTGCTTTATTAATTAACTACTCTTTATTTGCAAATACTCAAAATTCTTTTGAAATAGATTCAAAGAAAAATGTAAAATCTCTTTTAACTAAAAACTATGAAAATTTATTAATAAGTAAAATAAATCTAGAAAATTATTACTATACAAATGATTTTAAACCATATTGGATTGATGAAAAAGGAGTAAAGAATATTGGTTTATCACTTTTAAATAAAATTAAAAATGATCCTGTATTAAAACCTCATGTTACTCAACTATTTAGATTAGATGAAGTAATAAATGCTTTAAACTCTTTAGATAAATCAAATACAAAATACCTTGAAAATCTTGTAAGAATTGATTTTATATTAACTGAATTATTTGATAGGTATGTTACATACGTAACAAAAGGCTCAATAAAATGGAGTGCTTTTGAAGAAAAATTAACTGAACTTGAAAAAGAAACAGAAATAAAAGCATCTTGGGATAAATACTCTTTAAATAAAGATTCAAAACTTTTATTAAAAAAAGTTATTGAAAAAAATGATTTATCAATGGTTTTAGATGAAATAGATTTTAATTATCCCCAATCAAAAGAATTAGTTTTGGCTATTGGTGAACTTGAAAAAATATCAGCAAAAGGTGGTTATACAAAAATTCCTGAATCTAAATCTTTAAGGGTTGGAGATGTATCACAAACTCTTCCTTTTCTAAGAAAAAGATTATTTGAGAGTAATGATTTAACGGTTCAATGTAAAAATAATATTAAGAATGAAAATGCTTTAAATGAAGTAAACCCTGAGATTGAAAAGCTAAGTACTAACTGTGAAAATATTTTTGATGAAGATTTAAAAAATGCAGTTATATCTTTTCAAAAAAAGCATGGTTTATCTTCAGATGGGGTAGTTGGTGGACAAACACAAAGATTTCTTAATATTTCAGCAGATAAAAAAATCTCAATAATTAGATTAAATTTAGAAAGAATGAGATGGTTACCTAGAGATTTAGGTGAAAAATATTTACTTGTAAATGTTCCCGAGTATAAATTAAGATTATATGAAAATAATCATATTATATTAAATATGGCAGTAATAGTAGGAGATAAAAAGTTCCCTACTCCTATTTTCTCAGATAAAATGTCCTATGTAGTTTTAAACCCTAGCTGGAATATTCCAGATAGTATTGCAAAAAATGAAATTATTCCAAAACTTTTAAAAGACCCTAATTATTTAGCAGATAAAGGAATTGATATTTATGCTGGATGGAATGGTAATCCTGAAAAAGTTGATTCAAAAAATATAATAAATGGTGCAATTTTAGAAGATGAAGAATATCTTAGAAATTTTAGATTCTCTCAAACTTCAAGTCATGATAATCCACTTGGGAAAATGAAATTTATGTTCCCAAATAAATACTCTGTATACATCCATGATACTCCGGCAAAGAGTTTATTTGAAAATGCAAGAAGAGCTTATTCTCATGGCTGTATTAGACTTTCTAAGCCTGAGGAATTACTTTCTACAATAGCAAATGAAGATAAAAATTTAGATATTCTAAAAGCAAATGAAATTTTATCAAGTAAAGTTAGTGAAAAATCTATTGGCTTAGATAAAAAGATTCCTATACATATAATTTATTTAACTTCTTGGGTTGATGAAAATGGTGTTTTACAATTTAGAGAGGATATTTATAATTTTGATAAGATTCAAAAAGAGTTATTATTTTAACTCTTTTTGATATTAATATATTTAGATAGATTGTTCTAGTTTTTTTAGTCTTTTCTTTTCAACTAACATTTTGTCTTGGAATTGTTTACTTTTATCTCTTGCAAATGCTTGCATATCTTCAACTTCGTCCATTTCATCCATGATTTCAACACCTAGTAAAGTCTCAATTGCATCCTCTAAAGTTACAACTCCACTTGTTTGACCATAATTATCATGCACAATAAATAAGTGTGTTTTTCTTTTAACAAATAAATCTATTAGAACTGAAACAGGTACATTTTCAGAAATCTTATGAACAGGAACTGTAATATTTCTCAATAAAGTATTATCTCTCTCTTCAACACTCTCTTCTAAAATAGTTTGATTAAACACAATTCCTATAATATCATCTATTGATTCATTATAAATTGGTATTCTTGAGTGAATATACATTTTATCATCTTCAATAGCTTCTTCAACTGTTACATCTGCTTGTAGTGCAAAAACAACACTTCGGGGAGTCATAATTTCTTTTGTTTTAATGTTTTTTAGTTTAAAAAGATTTTCAATTAAAACACTCTCTTTAGAGTGAATAGAACCCTCTTTTTCTCCCATAGTTACAACAGCCATAACTTCTTCTCTCGAGAAATTAATTTCTTCTTTTTTACCTTTTGAAATATAGTTTGTAATAAAACTTGAAAACCATACTATAGGGAAGGTTATTTTTATCATAATTGAAATTAAATACGCAGATGGAATCAATAAATTTTTCCAGTAAATCGCACCAATTGTTTTTGGAATAATTTCAGATGTATAAAGAATCAATAAAGTTAATATAAATGCAATTAACGCTTGCCATTCCGTACCAAATAATATTTGTGCTTGAGCTCCAACACCTGCTGCTCCCATTGTATGGGCAAAAGTATTAAGTGTCAAGATTGATGATATTGGTTTATCTATATTTGCTTTTAACTCTTTTAATAGTTTAATACCATTTTCATTTCCTTTATTGTCTTTTTTTGATAAAGTCTCTATATATGAAGGTGTACTTGAAAGTAAAACAGCCTCTAAGATAGAACATAAAAAAGATACAAATAACGCAATTAGAAGATATGTGATTAGAAGGGTCATTTTTTGCACCCCATGTAAGAGAAGTTTAAAGTACGCCTATAATAGGAGTCGGTTTGATTCATTTTTTCTGTCCTTTTTAAATTTTGAAGATGATTATATCATAAGTCTAGAAAAAGTTTTCACTTAATCAAAGAAATATTATTTAAAACATGATGTATATTTTCCACTGTTAAATGATGTTTATCTTCAAGTATTTTCATAAAAAATCTAACTTCTGCATTTGTAAAACCATCAAGTTCTTTATCTTTAATCGAAACATTATTCTCTTCAAGCCTTACTCTTTTTAGTTTTCCATTTGTTTCTTTTGCATAATAAACAATATCAAGTTGTGTTTGATTTACTTTTTCTATTGTTACAATTATTCTATCTGATTTAATTTTTAAATTAAACTCTGGATACAAAGTCAAAAACTCTTGAGTATTTATAAATCCAATATAAAGTTTTGTATAAATATCAAAGAATAGCCCAAGTTTTGGAGATGAAAAAAACTTCAAATCAACTGTAAACTTTGGATTTTCTCTTGATTTATTTAAAATCCACTCTAAAGTAGGAAAATATTGGAATTTTGTATATTTTACTTTTAGTGCTTCTATATATTTAGAATGTTTTGGAGCTTTTAGAGTTTGAACATCATTTTTTACTTTTTTTGCAAAAATAATTTTTTCGATTAATTCTTCATCTTCTAAATCATTTGTAAGCCAAATAGTTGCATATGGTGGGAAATTTTTAAGTCCAGTTGAACCAACAGTTACAACTATTAAAGCTTTTATTGTTAATGTTGGAAAAATCATTTTTAAAAGAGCATATTTTTTTGTAAGTCTTTTATTTAAACTAGAAGTTTTCTTTGAAGTACTCATTTCAACAAAATAAATGCTATCTTTTGTAAAAAATAAAGCATCAAATTCACTAATATCTTTGTAAGCTGATTTATAAACTATTTGAGAACTTCTATCTATTAAAAGTCCACTTTTAATATATAAATTTTCCTTATCTTGATAAGGACCTTTTAATACAAATCTTGTAATTTCATCTTGTGTGAGTGCATATTTAAGTAAAAGTTCATAAACGATATTTTCATAAATCTCACCTTTGAAGCTACTATATGCTGAAATATATGATAAATCTTCTTTTGAAGTATTGTTTTTTACTAAAGCTTTTAAGCTTTTACTATCGTATGAGTAGTGAAAAAGATTCTCTTTTATATCTTCTATTTCTAGTTGTTTTATTTTATCTGTTATTGTAAATTGCAAGTTTTCTCTTCTAATTCTTAAGTGGATTGATTATATCTAAAAAAAATTTAAATAGTTTAAATATTATCTTTAGTTTTAAAAAAACTCTTTTCTCAAAATCAGCAAAGAATCTCTTCATACGGTTGTATATTCTGAAACTTTAAAAAGTCCAAGATATAAGAGAAGAACTGTTATTTCCAGAATAAATTCTTTTTTTGTTTACCCTAGAAATAAGCTTTCACTTATTTCTCTTTTTTTTCTTCACCAAATGTTTTTACTAATCCTGTAATTAACTCTTTTGTTTCTTCCTTAGTTAATTTAGCTTCTGGATGAGTTGGTAAATAAAACCATGGTGGCATATCTCCACTTCTTAGCTCTTTTGCAGCCTCATCACCTTTGTTTTTTTTCTGAGAACCCCATGCTGAAACATTAAAATGTTCTCTTCCTTCATCAACATCCATTTGAATCAGCCATGATACTGGAGCAATTTTACTATACCAAGGATATTTTGTTTCATTTGAATGGCAGTTTGCACATGCATTATTAAACAATTCCTTAGTTCTTGGAGAATCCCATGTTGGTTCGCTAATAATTGGGGGATTTGTATATGTCTTTCCATAAGGTACAAACTGTATACCAATTGCAAAAACTATAATCCCTATAGCTAATTTTCCTATCATTTTATATCTCCTAAAATCATTAATTTTATATTTAGTGTATTATACATGAAAAGTGTCAAGAAGCAATTAACAATTTAGAATCGATAAAAGGTATAAAATATAATCTGCTATAATCAATCCTATGAAAATATTTATTATAAAAAACTGGAATAAACTTTTATTAGTTGCTTTTACCCTATTCTGCCTTTGTTTTGCTCTAACTTTCACTATTGATGACAATGCTAAAAAACTTGTTGATGATTCATTTAAACAATCTATTATTGTTTTTGGAAGTGCAAAAGCTTTAAATGCTGTGATTTCACTAGCTCAAGGAACACAATTAAATCTGCCTTTTGTTATTGTTGCTGTGGGAGAAGTTCTTGACCCGATAAATGACCTAATTGAGCAATTTTCCCTTGTGATGTTAGCAAGTATGGTTTCACTTGGTATTCAAAAAATCTTGCTAAATTTTGTGACAAATGATATTTATAACTATATTTTATTTACTTTTGTTATTATTTTTAATATTTGGCTTTTTAAACGATTTTCAAATGATGAAAAACTAAGAGATATATTTTTCAAAATCACTTTTATACTTCTATTTTTAAGATTCGCAATCCCAATGATTGGTTATGTAAATGAAGTTTCTTACAACTATTTTGTAAAACCTCAATACAATGTAGAAGAGTTAAATCAAGATATTTTAAAAGTAAAAGATGATGTTAGTAAAATAAATCAAGATACAATAAATCAAAAAGAAGAGAGTTCATTTTTCAATAAAGTTATGGAAAAATTTGACAGCAGTTATTATGAAAAAAAGGTTAATGAATACAAAAATGCCGTTGATAATTCAAGTCAATATATTATTGATTTAATTATTGTTTTTATCTTCCAAACTATACTTTTACCTATAATATTTTTGTACCTACTCTACTCTTTTGTAAAATCAATATTTAATATGAGAAAAGCCTAATGGGGAAAAATATTTTAATCACAGGATGTAGTTCAGGTTTAGGACTTGCCTTAACAAATTATTATTTAGAAAAAGGTTTTAAAGTTTTTGGAATTAGTAGAAATAAACCTGATATAAAAAATGAAAATTTTATTCACAAAAGTTTTGATTTATCAAATATTTCAAAAATAAAAGAGGAGTTATCAGCTTTTATTTTAGATATAAAAGAGATAAATACTGTTTTTTTAAATGCTGGAATGTTGGGAAAAATCAAGATTTTAGAAGAGTTATCAACAAGTGAAATGCAAGAAGTATATGAACTAAATGTTTATGCAAACAAAGAACTTCTTGATATTTTAAAAAACATAAAAGTAAAAAATATTTTAGCTACCTCTTCGGGAGCTTCAAAAACTGGATATAAAGGTTGGGGTTCATACTCTTTATCAAAAGCTGGAGTTAATATGCTTATAAATCTATACTCAAATGAAATGCCTAATACAAAAATAATAGCATTAGCTCCTGGCGTTATAAAAACACCAATGACAGATTATATAAGATTTGAAATAGATGAAAATACATTTACCTCAGCAAAAAAGCTTAATGATGGAATTATTCAAACTCCTAATGAAACAGCTATTAAAATTGATGAGTTTGTAAATAGAATTGATGAGTTTAAAACAGGTTCTTTTGTGGATATAAGAAAGATATAAACAAATATTTTTGTTTATATCTTTGTATAAATTTCAGATTTTTAAATTCTTAAATTTCTCATAAAATTACTAGCTATTATAGAAGCTCTTTCTTTAAATTTTGCAGCTATATTTTCTGTATATAACTTATCTAATGTCTCAAAAAACAATCTTATCCATGTTTCAAATGATTCTCTATCTAATCCTGATATTTGCATATGAGGAGCAAAAGGAGAGCCATTATAATCTCCATGCCCAAAAGATATTGTGTACCAAAAATCTGTAAGTAATTTTATATGTTTTTGCCAAATCTGCGATTTCATATCTGCACCTAATTTTTCTATGAAAAAAGGAGATATTTTTTCATCTTTTAAAACTTTTGTATAAAAAGTTATTACTAATTTATTTATATTTTCTTTTGTAATTTCATTACTTTGCATTTTAATTATTTCTTTCTTTTAATTGATATTTGGATATTAATGCTACTATAAAAAAACCTGCAACTTGATAAAACTGCTCTATCATTGATGAGAAGAAGTGGAAAAGCTACTCCAATAATTGCAAGACCTGTGGCGATTTTATCTAAAAAACACTAAGTTTTTTAGTGACTTTTCTTCATTATTCGTGACAAATTCTTCTACATTTTCTAATCTTTTTAGAAATTTAAAACCTCTTGAATGAATAGCAAATACCTCTTTTAAAAATAAACTATCAAGTTCAGGAGCATTTAAACAAGCTAATATTGTACAACTACTAGCTGCTAATTCATCTAATCTTCTTATGATTTTTTCATAATCTTTAGTTGCAGCAAAACTTCCTTTTTGAAAAGATGGTGGGTCTATAATAATAATATCATAAGGACCTTCTTTTTTAATTCTACTCCATGATTTTAAAATATTATATGGTAAGAATTTTACTTTTTTAGTATCAAGATTATTTAAATGATGATTTGTTCTTCCCGTTGTTAATGCATTTTTTGCCATATCAACATTCACAACTTTTGAAGCTCCTGCAGAAATAGCACTTACACTAAAAGCGCAAGTATAAGAAAAAAGATTTAACACATTTTTATCTTTTGAAATCTCTTTTATAAATTTTCTTCCATTTTTCATATCTGGGAAAATTCCTATATTTTGATTTGAAAAATTCAAAGCATATTTTAAACCATCTTCATATGCAATTGCATTATTAGAAACCTTTCCTCTTATTATTTCATAAATATTATCTTTTTTATATCTTCTTTGAATTATTAAGGTTTTAAAATCTTTTGTAGCATAAACCTCATCAAGTATTTTGATTATATTTTTTTGAATATCAGCTTCAACTTCTTCAAAAAAAGTTGCCATCAAAATATCATTTATACTATCAACAACAAGATATTTAAAATCATCATAAAAGTTCCCACGTCCATGAAAAACTCTTTTTAAATCTACACTTTTATTTTCAAGATTATTTAAAATAATCTCTTTTAATTTTTCTATATTTATACTATTCAAATTTATACTCTTGTATTGAAATTATTTGGTATTCAAAGAAGTTCTCATTTATAGAAAATTCAAACTCTTCATCTAAATTTTTATTTAACAAAGCCTTACCAAAAGGAGATTTATTTGATATTTTATTTTCATTTGGATTTGTTTCGTGAGTTCCTAAAATTATAAAAATCTTTTCTTCATTTGTATCTAAATCTTTTATAACAACCTGTGACCCAAAGTTTACTTTTTTATGAGGGATTAAAGATATATCTATTACTTCACTATTATTTATAATCCTATCTAGAAAACGAAGTCTTTTGTCAGTATTTCTTATTTGTTCTTTTGCTGCTATATATTCAGCATTTTCGCTTCTATCACCTAATTGTGCAGCAATTTCTTTCTCTTTTACCCAGAAAGATTTTTGTTTTAATAGAGCTTTAAACTCTTCAACTATTTTTTCGAAACCGTGTTTTGTAATTAAATCTTTTTGCATGGTGTAATTATATTAAGTTTTTTTATATTTCTTCGTTAAGAACACATATTGTATACTTCCAAAAAATAAGGAAGTGATTTGCCGTACATAAAAAAAGAGTTTAAAACTATAAAAGGGAAAAAAATTGAAGAGTTTTTAACTCAGGATATTCCAATAGATTCTAAACTACTTTTAGCTCTTTTAGAAAAAGGCAAAATCACCGATGAAAATAATATTCGCCTACAAAAAAATCAAACCATCAAATCAAATTTTACTTATATCATTATTTTTGAAGCCCAAACAAAAGGCTTAAAACCAATATTTGATTCTTTTCATTTTGCTATTTTTGATAAACCAAGTGGAATTATGGTTCATCCTTCTTCTCATCAACTAAATATTTACACACTTTTAGACGAAATTAAATATCTTTTTGGAGATAAAGGCTCTTTAGTTCATAGAATTGATGCCGAAACTTCAGGTTTAGTGCTTGTTGCCAAAAATGCTTTTAGTGATATGATTTTAAAAAATATGTTTGAAGAAAAACTTTACACAAAAAAATACAAAGCTTTAGTTGAAAATGAAATTAAAGAAGAACTAATCATAAACTCACCTATCACAAATGATACAGGCTTAATAAAACTAAAAATGAAAACCGATTTAAAAGGAAAAGAATCAACAACAATTATTAAACCTATCTCTTATGACAAAGAAAAAAATCAGACTTTAGTAAGCGCAATTCCACTAACAGGAAGACAACATCAAATCAGAGTTCATTTAAATTTTATTGGACATAAAATAGTAGGTGACCCACTTTATGGAGTAGATGAAAGTTTTGCTGATGATTTTCTAAAAAATAAAATTTCTCAAGAAAAAAGAGAAGAAATTACAAAAGCAAAAAGACTTATGCTTCAAGCAGATTATTTAGAATTTAAATTTTTAGATACAAAATATATGATTTCTTCCAAACAAAACTTAGAAAATGAAAAAAAATTAACAAAATAGAACATTATCTTGATTTATCGCATTTTTATTCTTTTTAAAAAATTATATGATTAATAAATTTTAATTTACGGTTTATTATGAAAAAAAAGACAAATAGAAGAGAATTTATACAATATTCAACCTTAGGAATTTTGGGATTACTAACAGCTGGTGGAGCAGTTTTAAGTCCTTATTTAAAAGCTGATAATTTACTACTTCGACCTCCTGGTGCTGTGGATGAGAATGATTTTTTAGCTTTATGTATTAAATGTGGGCAATGTGAACAAGTTTGCCCATATCATAGTATAGAATTAGCTGATATTACTCAAGGGTTAGGGGTTGGAACACCTTTTATAGAACCTTTAAAAAGAGCCTGTTATTTATGTACGGCTCTTCCTTGTGTTCTTGCTTGTCCCACAAATGCACTAGACCATAAAGCAGAAAAACCTCAAGATGTTAAAATGGGAGTTGCTGTATTTAAATATTCAAATAAATGTATTGGGATTAGTACAGAAAAAGTATCAAGAAAAAATATAAATAGAATTTATGAACATTCTCACAAAAATAATTTAGAAAATAAAATATTAGAAAAACTTGAAAATTACGAAGATAAACAATGCACAATTTGTGCTGATATGTGTCCGTTTCCTAACTCAATTTTAGCAATAGAAATGATAGATGATAGTGCAAATAATGGAAAACGACCTAAAATAAACTCTTCTTGTGTTGGTTGTGGAGTATGTGCAGAATTATGTCCTAGCAGTGCGATTGTTATTGAACCTAGATTATCTTATGAAGATTATTATATAAATGGTAAAAGAAATTAATAAATTATAATCTAAACTTATAATTGATTCATATCATTTTATATATATTATTTTTTAAATAAACTCGCAAAACAATTTAAAAAAGGGGAATAAATGAAAATTATATTATCAATAATATTTATAATTTTAAATATTTATGCAAATGAATTTATAGATAGTACTACTTGTAAAGGATGCCATCCAACAATTTATGGTGAATTTTATGATTCATCACATAGAAAAGCTTCTATCTTTGAGAATAAAGTTCATAAAGCTATGTGGGATTTACATCCAGACAAACAAAAAGAAAGCTATACTTGTGCCGTATGTCATACACCAACTGATTTAGAACTTTTAAAAAATCTTGAAGAAAATAAAAAAGCTCTTCCTTCAAACAACAATATACAAACTCAAGAAGCAATTTCTTGTGTTTATTGTCATAGTATAAAAGATGTTGAGAATCATGCAAAATTAAATAAAAATGTAATTTCAGAAGAAGAAAAAGTTTTTTATTCTGCAAATGAAAATCATAGAGATCAAAAAAATAAAAGCTTCAAAGACGAAGTTTCATTATTTGGAATGATGAAAGAAAAATCAGGTTCTCCATTTCATAAAATAGATTATTCAAATGATAATTTTTATACAGGAAAAATGTGTATGGGATGTCACTCACATATGCAAAATGACAATAATTTTGATTTATGTAGAATGGATGAAAAAGGTGCAAAAGATGAAGAAACAAATTGTATTTCTTGTCATATGCCTAAAATTGCAGGAAGTGCAACTTCAATAAAAATAACAAAAGAACACAGATTTCATGGATTTGCAAGTGGTTCTAAAAATCAAGATTTATTAGCAAAATATATAAAAATTGATTTCAAAGAAAATACAAATGACTTTGAAGTATCAATAAAAAATGAAGCAGCTCATAATCTATTTTTACAACCATTAAGATTAGCCCAATTAAAAGTAAGTATATTAAGAGATTCAAAAACAATAAACCTTGATACAAAATCTTTTGCAAGAATAATAGGAAAAGATGGAAAACCTACAATGCCTTGGATAGCAGATAGTGAAATAGAAAATAATATGTTAAAAGCAAATGAAAGAAGAGTTATTAACTATGATTTTAAATTGCAAAAAGATGATAAAATCGAAGTGATTTTTGGATATTACACTGTTAATCCAAAAATGATTGAAAAATTAAATCTTCAAGATGATGAAGAAAGTAAAAAATTTAATGTAATTTTTAGTAAATTCTTTTACGCAAAATAGATTTTAAATAGGATTAGAAGGAAATGAATGCAATTTGAAAAACTAATAAAAGGCAAATTATTAAAAAGATATAAAAGATTTTTAGCCGATATTATTTTGGAAAATAAAGAAATTATCACAGCTCATGTACCAAATAGTGGTGCAATGACTTCTTGTATAGAAGAAAATTGTGATGTTTGGCTTACATTTTACGATAATCCTAAAAGAAAATTAAAATATACATTAGAGCTAACTCTTATTAATGAAAATCTAATTTGTACAAATACAGGTGTTGCAAATAAAATAGCAATTGAAGCCATAAAAAATGGAACAATAAAAGAACTGCAAAATTACACTTCTTTAAAACCTGAACAAAAATATGGACAAAATAGTCGAATTGATATTTTACTTGAAAATGAAAATGAAAAATGCTATGTTGAAGTTAAAAGCGTAAGTTTGAAAATAGATGATTATCTAGCTTTTCCAGATGCTGTAACATCAAGGGGAACAAAACACTTAAATGAACTATACGAAATGACTTTACAAGGACATAGAGCCGTAATGTTATATATTATTCAAAGAACGGATAATTTACCATTTAGACTAGCTTGTGAAATAGATAAAAAATATTGCGAATTATTTAATGAAGTAACAAAAAAAGGTGTAGAAGTTTTAGTTTATCAATCAAATATTGATTATGAAAATATTTATATTGATAAAAAAATATTATTCTAATCATCTATTTTTATAAGTAATACTTATTAATTAATTATTAAGTATAGTTATATAATAATCATATTTTAATTAAAGGATTTTGTTATGAATATATTTGATAAGATTAGAAATTTTTGTAGACCATTTAGAATAGTTCTTGGGTTAGTTTTGATAGCAACTGGATTTATTTTAAGTAATCCATGGTTTTATTTAGGGGTAATTCCACTTATTCTTGGAATTATTGGATTTTGTCCTGTATGTATTATTAGTAAAAAATGTACTCCAAAGTATGATAATAAAAAAGGGAATTAAATTTCCTTTTTTATCCTTTTAATTATTGATTATCTTTTAAAAAATTTAAAACTATCATCCCATAAAACTTATCATCTTTATAAAATTCAGCTCTATATTTTGTTTTATTATTATCAATTGAATAATTTTCTTGTATATCACTTTTTTTAATCAAAATATTATCTTCACTATCCAATCCATCTTTACTAAAACCAATTATATTTACTCTAAAATCGCTTTTTCCTATTTTGAAATCATTTTTTATATCTATTTGACTAGAAAAAGAAGTTTCTATTTCTTTATTATCAACAATAATTTTTACTTTATTTTTTGTTGTTGCTAGATCAAAAACTTGAGGATATAAATCAGATATTTTTATATTTCCAATATAAATCTCATACATATTATCATTATATTTAACTCTTGCCAAAGTATGAGTAAAATCAAATTTATTATCTTCTTTTTTAAGAGGAACAAATCTTATATTATTTTTAATATCACTTAATTCTAAAGTAATGTTGTCATTAATCTTTACTTTTCCAAAATCAAAAATTCTACTTTCTATTTCTTTATAGTTATTTATATCAAAATCTCTTTCAAATTTTATATCCATAATTTTCATAAATTCTTCAATAGATTTTAATTGATAAATTACTTTATATGTTAATTCAGTGATATTTTTACTCGTTTCTATGGCTAATGCAGGTTTATTATTTATAACAGCAAAATAAGTGAGAGATAATTGCATTTGCTCATCTTTAAATTTTGTTTGAGTATTTTTAACACCAAAAGAGTGATAATTTTGGAATAAATTATCTTCATTTAATATATTTGTAACTTTTGTTGCAATTTCATCTAAATTTCCAAACTTCTCAAGTCCATTCATTTTTTCTTGGTCAATAATAGTAGCTTGTCCCCAAGCATTTGGATTAAAAATAGCATTTTCATATTTGTTTCTATAAAAACCATGTCCATCATGTAAATTTAATATCAAATCTACTTTTTTATCTAAAATAATATCTTTTACTTTATTTATACTTATAAAATCATTATCATTTTCATCTATAAAGCTAAATTTTCGATTCATATCTCCATAAATCCCTCTACTATTTGCCATAATACTATCAACATTTATATTTGGAATAATCCATAAATTACCAGATTTAATTTTGTAATATTTTTCTAAAATAGCAGGTGCAAAATATCCTCCTGGTTCATCACCATGAATTCCACCTATAACTAAAAGTGTATGTTGATTTGGGTTCATCTCTTTTTTATATAAGTCAAAGGGTGTATTTGTAGCAAAAAGCTGTATAAATAAAATAAAAAAGACTATTATACTCTTCATAATTCTCCTAAAATAAAATTATTTTTCTAAAATAAAATGGTCGTAATCATAACACATAGAATATTTTAGTTTTATTATTTAATTTTAATGGGAAGAAAACTCAAAAAACTCAAGGCTTCAGGAAGTGAAAATAAAGCATTTTGTATATCATTTTGTTTTGCATCAATTAGGTAATTTTTAGATGTTTCAAAATTTGCTTTTTTTAAATTATTTTTTATAAAAACTGTTTGTTCTAAATTGCAGTTATCAAAAAGTGCCTTTTCTAAATTACACTCCTCAAACCCACAATCTTGAATTAAAGAGTCAACAAACTTCATTTGTCTTAAATCCATAAGATGAAAAGAGTTTTGAGAAATATTACAAGATTCAAATCTCACCTCAAAAGGTTCTTCACAATTACTCCATGAAATACCAATAAGTTTACAATTTTCAAAAGTAACATCATTAAATACGCAGTTTTTTAGTACAGATAAAGATAAATCACAATTTATAAATTTACACTCTGTAAACTTACAAGATGAAAAAATGCTTTTAGAAAAATCACATTTTACAAAAGTACAATCATCAAAATAAATAGTATCTAAGTTTTTATCTTTGTATTCAATAAACTCTTCTTCCCAATAATCATTTGTTTTAAACATAAAATTAATCTACTAATTCTTCGAAATCTTCTTTAGATGAGCCGCAATCAGGACATTCCCAATCTTCTGGAATATCTTTAAAAGCCGTTCCTGGTTTGATTCCAGCATCAGGATCACCAAGTTTTGGTACATATATATAACCACGAACTGTACAAACATAATCATTCATAATAACTCCTTTGTCAAAGTTCTCCATGTCCCAACATTGTGAACATTTTTAAATCCATTTGCCATTAAAGTACGCTTTGCCATGGCACTTCTACCTCCACTAGCACAACAAAGAAGTATAGGCTTAGTATTATCTAACTCTTTCATTCTCTTTTTAAGTAAACCTAATGGGATATTGATACTTCCATTTTTATGGGCAAAGGCAAACTCTGATTCACTTCTAACATCAACAATTTGTCCACCTTGCTTCATTAAAGTTGGAACAAGTTTTAATACCTTACGTTGAACATATTTTTTATAAGCTATATAAGCCACTAATACGATAAATGCATAAATTATATTGTCATTCATAAATTTTCCCTTATTCTAATTCATCTTTGTAAACTATAGAATTATACTCTTTTGAATAAATAAGTTCACCTGAATATAACTGTTTTACATACTCTTTAAACCATAAAGAGAAACTTTGTGATACGATTTCTCTTTGCTCAGACTCATACCATAAAGTAATAACTTGACCTTTTGTTCCAGTTGCGGTTGGACTTAAATCAAGGCAATAATGATCTCCACAACCATCACTTGTAAATGGTATCCAGTTTATATTCCACCA
>JAQVLW010000086.1 GCA_028703945.1 Aliarcobacter sp.
AAACTACATCTATTTCTTTCCAATCTAAAGTATTTATATCATCTTTTCTAAAACTAAAAGTTTTTATATCATATTTATTTTTGTATTTATCTATAAAATAACTTCCTACAAAACCATTTGAACCTGTTATTAATATTTTCATATTAACCTCTTTTTAATAATTGTAATAAATTATCTATAATTATCTCTTTTTTAAATACTATATTTGTTAAAAATTCGGCATTTTTCATATATTTGTTTCTTTCTTCATTGCTACTATTGATTGCTACAGTAAAAGTAGATTTTATTTCTTCTATATTATCAGGTTTGCAGACTAATCCTAACTCATTTTCTTTTATTATTTCAGCTGCTTCACCATTTATAATCGCAATAATTGGTTTAGCAGCTGCGATATATGTTTGAGTTTTTGCAGGAACCGTAAGAGAAAATATTTCTTTATCAATTAAAGAAACTATTAAAAAATTACTTGCTTCTAAATATTTATAAATTTCTTCTCTAGGCTTTCTACCCCAAAATATAATATTTTTAAAATCATTTTCATTCACATTACTTTTTAGTTTCTCAAGATATGAACCATCACCTATAATATTTAGTTGAGCTTTGTTTAAAAATTCATAATCTAATCTTCCAAAAGCTTCTATCACATTATCAAGGTTTTGTACCATTCCAATATTCCCAGCAAAAGTAAAATGAATTTTAGTATCATTACTAAATGAAAATTTCTCTAAATCTTTATTTAAATAATCTGCCCAATTTGGAGCATAGAAAATCTCTTTTTTAACATTAGTATAAGGTAACAACTTTTTTTCAAAACCCTTTGCAGATATTGCAAAATTTGAAGTATTACTATAAACATATTTAACAAAACTATTTAAGAATAACTCTAAAATCTTTGTTTTCCTAAAACCATAAGCATAAACACTATCAGGCCAAATATCTTGAATCCAAAGTGTAACAGGCTTTTTATAAAACTGTCTTAGTATAATGGCGGGAACCATTCCAGTTAATGCACCTACATCAAAACCAAATACATAATCGTATCTTTTTCCTATTTTTAAACTTACCATACTTCCTAATATCATAAAAGAAACATATTTTAATAGTTTTTTAAATAAACTTGTTTTGTATCCTGTAACAGCTTTGACTTTATAAATAGTCATTCCTTCATAAGATTCTTTTGAAAACCACTTATTTCTATAGTTTTCAAATATTTCTCCATAGGGATAAGTGGGGGTTTGAGTTAAAATATCAACATCATAACCTTTCTTTTTCCATTCTTGAGCAAGTTCATTTATTTTAAACTCTTCAGGATAAAAATATTCTGTAACTATTAAAATTTTTTTCAATACTTCTTCCACACAGTTTTATTTACATAATCTGTATAAGATAAAATTATTCTCAACACTTTATCTGAAACATTTGGCATACTATAATCTACTACTTTTCTTAAAGTATCTTCTTTTTGAGTTTTTAATATTTCAAGTCCTTGAAGTATTCTTTCTTTTTTTAAACCTACCATCATAACACTTGCTTCTTCCATAGCTTCTGGTCTTTCATGTGCTTCTCTTATATTTAGAGCTGGAAAGCCTAATATTGATGATTCTTCACTTATTGTTCCACTATCACTTAAAACTGCACGTGAATCTTTTTGAAGTTTTACATAGTCATTAAAACCTAATGGTTTCATTAGTGAAACTAAAGGATTAAATTCTATATTGTGTTCATTTATTTTATTTCTTGTTCTTGGATGAGTTGAAACTATTATAGGTAATTTATAAATATCTGCAATAGCATTTAAAGTATCTACTAAATCAAAGAAATTTTTATCAGAACTGATATTTTCTTCTCTATGAGCAGAAACTACAAAATAATTGTTTTTTGTAAGATTTAATTCCTCTAAAATATTTGACGCATTTATATCAGCAAGTTTATTTGTGATAACTTCAAACATTGGAGAACCTGTTTTTATGATTCTATCAGCTGGTAATCCTTCTCTTAAAAGATATTCTCTTGCTATATCACTATATGTAAGATTTATATCTGCTGTGTGGTCAACTATCTTTCTATTAGTTTCTTCGGGAACCCTTTGATCAAAACATCTATTTCCTGCTTCCATATGAAAAATAGGTATTTTTCTTTTTTTAGCTGGAATTGCACATAAACAAGAGTTTGTATCTCCTAAAATTAATACTGCATCTGGATTTTCTTTTTCCATTATTGGATCAATAGCTATTAGTATCTTACCAATAGTTTCAGTAGCTCCTCCACCTGCTGCATTTAGAAAATAATTAGGTTTTCTAAGATTGAAGTCACTAAAAAAAACTTCGTTTAATTCATAATCATAATTTTGCCCTGTATGCACAATAATATGCTCTATTGCATCTGAAATTTCAAGTTTTGCAATAACAGAAGATAATCTAATTATTTCAGGTCTTGTGCCAATAATCGTCATTACTTTTAGTTTTTTTATTGAATTATTTATCATTTTATACCTCTAAAAAATATGTGTCTGGATTATTTTGATCAAATGTTTCATTTGCCCAAAGAATTAAAATCATTTCTTCATTACCTGTATTTTTGATGTTGTGAGTATATCCCGGTATCATTTCAACTATTTGCATTTCTTTATCACTTACGGGATATGAAATAATTTCATTTGTAACTATATGTCTAAACTCGATTAAAGCTTCACCACGTACAACTAAAAACTTTTCATTTTTTGTATGATGAAAGTGATTTCCTCTTATAACTCCAGGGGCTGTAGTTGATAGAGAAAATTGTCCACTGTCTAGCGTTTTAAGTATCTCATAAAAAGTACCTCGTTCATCTTGATACCCTTTTAAAGTATAAGAAAAATTATCAGATGAAAGATAACTTAAATATGTAGCATATAAAGCTCGTTCAAAACCTGATGCAACTTCTGGGATTATTAATGAATTTCTATTATTTTTAAATGCATAAAGTAATTCTTCTATTTCAGCTAAAGTTTTTTTATAAACTATATCAATCTTACAATATTTTTCATCGCTAATAGAATTAAGTTTTGAAATAAATGATTTAATAACATCATCAATATAAACAAGATTTACTTCTGAATCTTTATTATTTACTTGAATATCTAAATCATGAGAAATATTATAACACCAAGTGGAAATAACTGAATTATAATTTGGCTTAGACCATTTACCAAATACATTTGGTAATTTATAAATATAAACATTTGCACTTGTTTTAACTGAATAGTCTAATAAACTTTGTTCAGCTTCTAGCTTACTTTTACCATAGTCATTGTCAAGCTCAGATTGAATAGAAGAAGACAATAATATAGGTGTATTTTTATTTTCTTTTAGTAAAATATTTATGATTATTTGAGTAAGCTTAGTATTACCTTCATAAAATTCTTTATTATCTTTAGGTCTATTAACACCTGCTAAATGAAAAATAAAATTTACTTCCTTTACATAAGCTTCAAGGATATTCAATGAATCTTTTCTACTGTATAAATAAAGTTCAATATTTTTATCTCTTTTTAGATGTTCAATTAAATTTTGAGCAATAAATCCATTTGCTCCTGTTATTAATACTTTCATTATAAAACACCAAATTCTTTAAGTTCATCTTGTATTTCATGAAGTTCTAATATCATTTTTTTTAGTTCTTCTTCATTTAATCTATGAGTATTATGAGAGTGATATTCCCCTGCTTGAGTAACTACTTCTTCTCCATCTTCCATAAATTTATTATAATTTAAATCTCTATTGTCAGAAGGTATTCTATAGTATTCACCCATATCTATAGCTTTTACCATCTCTTCTTTTGTAAGAAGTGTTTCATATAATTTTTCACCGTGCCTAGTACCTATTACTTTTACTTCATGATTTGGTTTATTTAGCATATTTTTCAAAGTATGAGCTAAAAGTTCTATTGTTGCAGCTGGAGCTTTTTGCACAAATATATCTCCATTCACACCATTTTTAAATGCAAATATTACTAAATCAACAGCTTGATCTAAACTCATCATAAATCTTGTCATTGCAGGATCTGTGATAGTAATAGTTTTATTATTTTTTATTTGTTCCATAAAAAGTGGTATTACAGAACCTCGACTAGCCATAACATTTCCATATCTTGTGCAAGCTATCATAGTTTGAGCATCATCAAGGTTTCTAGATTTTGCGACAGCTACTCTTTCCATCATAGCTTTACTCACACCCATAGCATTTATAGGATATACAGCTTTATCAGTACTAAGAACTATGACTTTTTTTACATTTGCTTCAATAGCTACATTTAAAACATTTTCAGTACCTATAACATTTGTTTGAACTGCTTGCATAGGATAAAACTCACAAGAAGGTACTTGTTTAAGTGCTGCTGCATGAAAAATAAAATCTACGCCTCTTACAGCATCTTTTACAGAATTTACATCTCTTACATCACCAAGATAAAACTTAAGCTTATTATTATTATAGATTTTTCTCATATCATCTTGTTTTTTTTCATCTCTTGAAAAAATTCTGATTTCTTTTATATCTGTATTTAA
>JAQVLW010000010.1 GCA_028703945.1 Aliarcobacter sp.
CTACTGGAAAAAATCTTCTTAATATTTTCCCTTGAGTAATAAATACTGCAATTATTAAGAATGTAAATACTATTCCCATTCCTATTAATAGTAATTTTACAACTTCTGCTACTAAGTTTATTTCCATAATACTTTCTCCATGGTTACTATCTGTAATTGTCATTGTAATAATATATAAAAGTTGCTTTAGTAATATTTATATTCCTATTTAATCTTTATTAAATTTCTAAATTTATCATTTATAATATTTTTTCTCCAAATTCATATATTAAATTATCAAGTTTATTTAGTATTTTAATAATATCTGCTTTTGTTTTAATCAATTTAATTGTCATTTTGATTCCTTTTGAATAAAATATTTCAAATAGTATAATATTTTATAAAAATACTTGAAAAATATTTCAATTTGTAATATAATTGTCTTTTTAGATAAAAAGGATGCTTTATGTTAATAGTTGATGAAATTATTGAGAAATTAAAAGATATTTTGAGTGCTGATGGTAAAAATGGTAAAGTATTTGATAAAGATGTTGCAAATTCTTTACAATTGAGTCAAGCAAATTTTGCAACAATGAAAAACCGAGGGAAAATTCCCTTTTCGAATATTCTTAATTTTTGTGCAAAAAAGAAGATTTCAATTAACTGGCTTTTATATGATCAAAATCCTGGTTCTTTAGTTGACACAACAGATAAATATTGGATTAAATATTATCCTACTGTATCTGTGAGTGCAGGTGGTGGAGCTTATGAATCAGAAGATAATTATGAATCATTACAATTACCAACTTATTTTGTAACAATGTTAGGAGGAAAAGAAAACCTAAAAAACATTGATGCTATAAATGTAGTAGGGGATTCTATGGAACCAACATTAAATAGTGATAATATAATATTTATTGATAAAACAAAAAGTGATATTAGTAGAGATGGAATTTATGCATTTACAACAACCCATGGTCTATTTGTAAAAAGAATACAAAGAAGAGTTGATGGAAAGTTAGATATTATTTCTGATAATAAAGACTATCCATCTCAAATTTTAAATAAAAATGAATTAGAAATATTAGGAAAAGTTATAAGTTCTTTTGGAATGGTTTATTAATTTAAAATAGAGTTAAACTTTTTTCACTTTTCAGAATATATGTTTGGACTTGATTATAATTAAAACCCATTAAATATATAGCATTACATTTAAATTTTCTTAAAATAGGTTTTAATTCATCAAGAGTATTAATGATAATTTGTTCATCTTTTTTTAAATATTCTATATACTCAGATGTAATAAAAATAGTTTTTGCATATTTATATTTTATCTTCATATATAAAATTTCATTTGCATATAAACTTTGTGTATCTTGACAAATAATAAATCTATCACTTTTACCAAATTCAATTAAATTAAAATTTCTATCAATAAATAGTGGTTTTAGATTATTAAATGATTTTAATTTGCCAAAATCTATATTTCCTCCTAAAAAGTTGTAAACTCTTAAAAACTGTGCTAAATATAAACTAGGAATTTTTAATTTTGAAAAATATACATTATTATGTGAGAAAGAAGTTTCAAATAATGAATGTTCTATTAAATTTTCTATTTCTAATTTAGTAGTAATTTTACTAAAATCTTTGTTTTCTGGATAAATTTTATTTAATATTTCAGCATTAGAAGAGATGATTACATCATTTTGTTCTATTTCATCGATGATTTTAAATAGATTTTCTAATTTATTTGGTATTAATTTAATACTTTTTAAAAAAGCCGAAGAGTAAATTCTTAATAATTGGTAAGTTACTTTATCACAAGAGTAAGCTTCTAAATTTAAAATTGATAATTTATATCTTATTAACTTAATAATACAATCATCTATATTTTTTACTTTTATCCAAGCAATTTCATTATCAAGAATAGGTGAGTTTATTTCAAGAATAATTGCAAAAGCCCCATTTTTTATGGCTAATTCAATCTCATTTATATCTTTTGAAATAAATAAATCACCTTCTTTTACTTTTTTAGCATTTGTTTTGATTGAGTATATAAAAGAGATAGATGGAGAGTTTAAAAGTTCTCCATCTACAATATCTAAAATAGAAGAAATTTGCACTAGCTTATTTTTGTTCCAGATTTTTTAGGCGCTTCTGGTCTTAATAATGATAAACCATTTTCATCACGGGCAGCCATTAACATTCCCTCACTTATCATTCCCATAAGTTTTGCTGGTTTTAAGTTTGCAACAACACAAGCTTGAGTTCCTACAAGTTCTTCAGCAGAATAATACTCTTTGATTCCAGCTAGAATTTGCCTATTTCTTCCTTCACCTAAATCAACTTGAAGTTTTAACAGTTTTGCTGATTTTGGAACTTCTTCTGCTTCAACTATTGTTCCAATTTTTAAAGTTGTTTGGAAAAATTGATCAATAGTGATTAAATTATCATCTTCAACTACTTTTGTAGTTTTTTCATTTTTCATTTCACATTCTGATTTTGTAATATCTGAAGATGCAGGTTGTTCTAATAAAACTTCTTCAATTCTTGGAAATAGTTGATCAACTTTTGTGATAACTGTATCAGGAATTAAATTTTTATTTTTAATTAAAGAGTTATAAGTTGCTGTATCAATTTTTATTCCTAAAGATTGTGCAATTAAAGATATTTTTTCAGGCATAACAGAGTCTAAAAGTAGGGCAACTTTAGCCATGATATTTGTAATTAATGCAACTAAAGCCATTGCTTCATCAGCTTTTCCATCTTTCATTAGATTCCATGGTTCATAGTCATTTATTGCTTTATTCGCAATTGTTAATACTTTCCATAAATCTTCTAAATATCTATTTATTTGCATATTAAAAATATAAGCTTCAACATTTTCTAAAATTGCATTTACTTCTGCTAATTCTTTTGCATGGAATTTTTCAACATCAACTGAACTTACTTTATAATCAAAATATTTTCCACTCATTCCTGAAATTCTATTTAATAGATTTCCTAAATCATTTCCTAAATCTGAATTAATTCTGTCAATTAAGGCTTTTTGTGAAAAATCTCCATCTTGTCCAAAAGGTACTTCTCTTAACATAAAGTATCTAAATGCATCAAGCCCATAAGCATCAGCTACAAGTTTTGGGTCAACAACATTTCCTTTTGATTTAGACATTTTTTCACCATCTCTTGTCCACCAACCATGAGCTGCTATGTGTTTTGGAAGAGGTAAATCCAAAGACATTAAAAATGCCGGCCAATAAATAGCATGGAATCTTAAAATATCTTTTCCAACTAAATGAATATTCGCTGGCCAAAAATTCATGTTTTTATCATCTGTTCCATATCCAAGTGCTGTAATATAGTTCATTAAAGCATCTAACCAAACATACATAACATGTTTTGGTTCATTCATAGAATCAGGTAATTTAACACCCCAATCAAATGAAGTTCTTGAAATTGATAAATCTCTTAATCCACCTTTTACAAAGTTAGAAATTTCATTTTTTTTAGCTCTTGGTAAAATACAATCTTCATTTTCTTCATACCATTTGATTAATTTATCTTCATATTTTGATAATTTGAAGAAATAACTCTCTTCTTTTACAATTGAAGTAGCTCTTCCACAATCAGGACAAAATTGTTCATCAACTAACTGTTTCTCAGTGAAAAATGTCTCACATGATACACAATAAAAACCTTCGTATTCGCCTTTATAAATATCACCTTTGTCAAACATAGTTTGAAAAGCTTTTTGAACACCTAGTTTATGTTCTTCATCAGTTGTTCTTATAAATTTATCATAAGTAATATCAAAATTATCCCATAAAGTTTTAAATTTACCTGAAATTTCATCAGCATATTCTTTTGCAGTTTTTCCTCTTAATTCAGCACTTTGAGCAATTTTTTGTCCATGTTCATCAGTCCCTGTTAAAAGAAATGTATTTAAACCAATTAACCTTGAATATCTAGCTAACATATCAGCTATAATCGTAGTATATGCATGACCTATGTGAGCTACATCATTTACATAATAAATTGGTGTTGTTATATAAACATTTTTACAAGATTCTTCCATTATTTACCTTTTTTCTTTTTTATAATTATCTTAAAATTCAAATCCACCGCCAGCACCTTTATTCATAGATTCATAAACGGATTTAACATATCTTTTTCTTAATTCACATTCAAAAAACTTACCACAATCTGAACAAGTTTTTAAACTGTTTGATTGTTGACAACTTTTTAATTCAACTAACATATTCTCTAGTTTAATATCCCACTCATCAATAACTATATCTTCGTGATTAGACATTTTTTTTATAAACTTCTAAAACTCTTTTAATTTCATTATTTGAACCAAAAAAGCATGGAGTTGTATCATGAATATGAGTAGTTTGTACTTCTAAAACTCTTTTAAATCCATCAATAGCTCCACCACCAGCTTTTTCATAAGCCAAAGCAAAAGGGAATACTTCAAATAATTGTCTTAATTTTCCTTTTGGTCTATCTGTAGTTCCTGGATATGAAAATAATCCACCACCTTTTAATAAAATTTGATGTAAATCTGGAACCATTCCACCACTATATCTTAATCTATAACCATCATTAAAAATATCATCAATTAGTTGCTTATGAAAAGGTGCCCAACAGTTTTGTGTTGAACCAGGTGCATTTAATTTACCTTTTTCATTTAGTTTTATATTTTGGATAAATTTAAACTCATTATTTAACAGTCTATACATTTTAACATCATTTATTGTAACAACCATTTCAACTCTTGGACCAAACACAACATAAACAGAAGCAACTATATTAGCAGCATTAAATTCATTTTCATAAATACCAAAAATAGAACCAACAGATAAATTTACATCAACTAATGATGAACCATCTAATGGGTCATAAGCTATTAAATATTTACCATTTTCGTGTAAATTTACAATAGCTTCCTGTTCTTCACTTACAATTGCTTTAATTGATGGAATTTTTTTGAAAATTTCTTCAATAATTTTATCACTTGCAATATCAAGTTTTAGTTGTGTATCACCAGTTGAATTTTCATGTTCACTTTTTCCTGTATCACCAGTTTGGATTAAATCTCTAATCTTAATCGCTGATTCTTCGATTGCTTTAATAATTTCTTGCATTTTATACTCTCTTTGCATTTTTATTAATCCACAAAATTATCTCTTCTGGATTATTTAAATCTAATATATCAATACTATCAGGAATTTCATTTTTATTTATTGTTTCATCACAAGCAATTGCATTTGAAACACTAAAATAACTTTCATCTAATCTTTCTCTAAAGATAGAAATCCTTGGTAATTCAAGAGTTTTTAAACCCTCAACTAACAAATAATCAAAATCTTGAAATAGTTCAACCATTTCATCGATGTTAGAAGTACTTTTTTTAAATAAAGTCGTTTTATTTGGACTTACTACTGCAACATCAGCACCTGTTTGAGAGAATTTAAAAGAATCTTTTCCTTCTCTATCAAAAACGGCTTTATCTTTTGGATCATGTTTAATAATACAAACTTTAAAACCACCATCATTAAGAATACTCGAAACTTTTACAATAGCAGTTGTTTTACCACTATTTGAAGGACCTGAAAAGGCTACAATTAATCTTTTTTTATTCATAGTTTGGATTTTATCTAAATGATTGTTAAAGTTATTTTAATGTACAATAATTGCTATTTAAAGCTTTGGAGAGTTTATGTATAAAATATTGTTGCTTCTATTTATTTCACTTTTTTTTGTTTCTTGCGGTTTAAAAAATAATGCATTTAGATATTTTGAAAAAGATGAAATTGAAACAAAAGGTGTTCAATACACTAAAAAAACAGATATAGTAAAAAATAATGAAGTTGATGTTATATTTTGGGCAACTTATTTAAATAAAATTGATAAGAAAATTTCTGATACAAATGAAGAATTATTTTTAGTTTCAGTATATTTTACAAATAAAGACTCACAAGATATTTTTGAAAACAATTACTCATTTTTATTAAATGGAATAGAGCCAATTTCTCTTGAAAAAATAGAAAAAGATAATGAAAACTTTAAAAGTTTAATGTTAAAAAATAATTGGGGAAAATATTATTTAGTAAAATTTACTAGCCAAGATGTTTATAATTTAACAATTCAATTAAAAGATCAAGGTGCTAATTCGGCTCAATTAAATTTTGAAAAATAGTCGATAAATCAATTCTATTTTCACTGTTTAAGTAATTATTATAAATATAATAATTAGCTAATACTTTTTTTCCATATTCTCTTGTTTCAGCAAAAGAGATTAATTCCATACTTAAAAAAGGTTCAAATCTGTTTTTTTTAGCAAATAGACCTTTTTTTAGTTGAGTTTTCGTATATCCAGCTCCACCATTATACGCATAAGCCATAAATAAGGGATTATTGTTAAACTGTTTTATTAAATCATCTAAATGATAACTTCCGTATCTTATATTGATATTTGGAATAAATTGTTCATAAACATTGTAGTTTTCATTTAGTTTTTTTGCAATATCTGATGATAAAAATGGCATGATTTGCATTACACCTTGAGCAGATGAAAATGAAATAGATGAAGGTATAAAATGACTTTCTTGTCTTGCTATTGAATAAATCAATACTTGTTTTTCTACATCATAATTTTTTATTATATTTCTATAAGGTGTAATAAAATATTGTTTTTTGTATTTAGTGAATCTTTCTAAAATAAAAGCATGATGAACTAAAGTATTTTCATCTGAGAATAAATTTTCATATTTTTGTAGTTTTTGTTCATCAAAATTCTTTTTAGTATCATCTAAAACTTTCATCCATTCAAAAGGGTCATAAATATTAAATGATGATTTTGTATTTTTTAATGGAATAGAATACTCAATGTTATCAATTTGTAAATTAAGTAACTCTTTTGCATATAATGAATAAATATTATTATCCCAACTTAAAGCTAATTCTTCAAGATAAAGTTGATTCTGAGTTAATAAATAAATCCAAAATAAGGATTTATCTTTATATGTTCTTAAATATGATTTTTGATTTGCTTCATTGAAAAATTTTAATGCAATATTTAAATTATTATTATTTACAGCATTAATTCCTAATGAAAATAAGTTTTCAGAATTCATTTGAGGATTATTTTCTATTGTTAAGAGAGATTTTTGTAAATTAACTAAGCTTTTATCATAAATAACATATCGAAGAAATCTTTCAAAATTTTTACTTTGTGCAATCTTATTTACCAATTCTTGATTTAAAAATTTGTTAAAAAAATTGCTTCTATATTCTTTATTTAAATCAAAAAATAATCTAAAGAATCTATCCATATCTGAATTAATCAAAGAATTAAAAGGGTTATTCGATGCAATTACTTGTAAATCTTTTTTTAGAGTAGGGTAAGAATCAAGTTTACTAATAAAAAGGTTTAAATCATTTTTTGAAATTTCTGTAGCTTCAATTAAAGATAATCCTAAAGCAATACATTTTGAATCTTCTTTTTTTAACTGTTCAATTGAAGCTCGATAACATCTTAATTCTTCAGGTGGTAAAGTTTTAAATTTTTTATTATAAGCTTTTTTAACAGTAGCATTTGATTCATTAGCCATATTATAAGCTATTTTTGCCTCTTCTATGGATATATCATCCTGTTCCAAATATTGAAGAATAAAAAAATCTTTAGCTACAGATTTTGGTTTTTGTTCAAGCCATTCTATAGTAACTTTAAAATCTTCTTTAAACATATCTGTAGTGTTTATCGAGGCACTTACCGATATATTAAATACTAAAATTATACAAATACTAAATAAAAGTTTTTTCATATACTAAGAATGATATTAGAATAATATATTTTTTAAGAAAGTTTCTAAAAATATTAAAGCAAAAATTAAAATAATAGGCGCTAAATCCATTCCACCAAAAACTGTTGGAATATATCTTCTAATTAAAGCATAAGCAGGTTCTGTTAATCTATAAAGCATTTGAACTATTGGATTATATGGATCTGGTCTAACCCATGACAAAATAGCCGAAATTATAATAACCCATTTATATAAAAATATAATACTTAAAACAATCGTAAATACTGAACTTAATAACGCATCTATCATTTTACTATTTCTCCCAAATAATTTTTAATCAAAGGATAAATATCTAAAATATTAGGACCATTATCATCACCTGTTAAAATATATCTTAATGGTTTAAATAAATTTTTATCTTTTAAATTTGTTTTTTCTGAAACATATTTTTTTAATTCTTCAAAATCATCAAAAAATGGTGCTTCTTTTAGACACTCTTTTAGTTTTAAAGACTCTTCTTCAAAACCTGGAAGCAAAGTTTTTGGTGTAAAAATTGGAGCAACTTTTTCTTTTATCTCTTTTATGGTACTAGCTTCTTCTAAAAATATTTTTCCAAGCTTTCCAATATCTGTATCAGCAAATCCTAAGATTTTAGAAAGTCTTAAATTATCAATAGTTTCAAGATGTTTTCTATTTATAAATCTTAATTTATCAATATCAAATTTAGCAGAATCTTTCGAAATATTTTCAATTTTAAACCAAGAAATAGCTTCTTCAAGGCTAAATATTTCAGTTGGAGTTTCATTTCCAATTAAAACTAAATAATTTGCAATGGCACTTGGTAAAAAACCTTCTTCTATTAAATATTTTACAGAAATTACATTATCTTTTTCACTTATTGCATTTACAATAACTGGTAGATGAATATATTTTATTTCTTTTGTATAACCTAAAGAGTTTCTAATATGGATTTGTTTTGGAGTATCGAAAAGATGATTTTCACATCTTATTACTGTAGAAATATCCATAATCATATCATCAATAGCACAAGCATAGTTGTAAGTTGGTGTTTTATCTTGTTTTAAAATAATAAATGAATCAACATCAAAATCTGTAAATTTGATATTTTTTTCTGGTTCTTTAATTCTAACTGTAAAAGGTGCATTTGTATTTAAAACCGTATCATCAGATAAAGTTTCGCAAAAACCATCATATCTAAATGGTTTTCCATCTTTAATAGATTCTTCTCTTAATTCATCTAATTTTGAATCTGAACAAAAACATGCATATGCTTTTTTTTGTGTCATTAATTGTAGAGCCATTTTTTGATGATATTTTAAAGAATCACTTTGATAAGCAACACTTTTATATTCAATTGAAAAAAGATTTAAAATTTCTATAATCTCTTTGTCTTTTCCTTCAATATTTTGTTCAACATCTATATCTTCAATTCTTATTATTAAATCTTCATTTAATTGTTTTGATACAATATAATTAAATATAGCAACTCTTAAGTTACTAATATTCATATCTTCTGTTGGACTTGGTGCAAACCTTAGCAAAATTATTTCCTTACTATTGAGAATGTTAAATTATTAATCTCATTATGAGATTTAATATAATTATTTAAATCAGTTAATTCTAGATTTTGAATTTTTTCTAATTCTTTTTGTGAATAATTAGGCTCTAAACCTCTATAATATAAAGTAAAAGCTCTATTTAATCGTTGAGATAAAGTTTCACTTCTTAAAGGTTCACTTCCCGTTAAAAAGTTTTTTGCAGCGCTTAATTCATCATTTGTTACACCATTTTTAACAAAATCTTCAATTATTTCACCAACTAGTTTTTTAGCTTCATCTGCCGTTTCATTTTTTGTTTGTAAATATCCATTAAAATAAGAGTGAGATTTATTTATAGAAATAGAACCGTAAGCACTATAAGCCAATCCTCTTTTAACTCGTATTTCTTCCATTAATCTTGAACCAAAACCAGAACCGCCTAAAATAAATGAAGCAACTTTTGCTTTATAGTTTTCTTCGTCTTTAGAATTGATATTAAATGAACTCCCAAAATAAATATATGCCTGTTGAGTATCTTTTATTAATACTTTTTCTTCTTTTTTAGAAATAAAATTCACTTCTTCTAATTGAGCTTTTTTACCAACATTTAATGTTTCTAAAAGAGGTTTTACTAATTTTTCAAACTCTTTTAATTCAAAATCACCACCGGCTACAATTATTAAATTTTCCAAACAAACAGTTTGAGATATAAAGTTTTCTATATCTTTTAATTCTATTTTAGAAATAGATTCAATTGTTCCTGCAGCTGAATTTTCAAGGGTTGTTCCTTTAAAAAGTACCGATTTTAGTTGATTATTTGCAACATAATCAAAATCATTCTCTTTTCTTTTTAATGAACCTGTTTGCATAGTTTTTAATTTATTTAAAGTATCTTGTGTGTAATTTGGTGATTTTAAAAGTGCTGTTAAAAGCTCAATCCCTTTTTTTGATTGCTCTTTTAAATTTGATAATTCAATAACAAAAGTCTCAAAACCATTTGAAGTAGCCAAAGAAATGGCATTTTCTTCTAACTTTTGAGCAAATTTAGTAGCTCCTAATTCCTTTGTTCCTTCATTTAAAAGCTTTGAAGAAAGACTTACTAATCCACTTTTATTTTTATCTTGAATATATCCTGAGTTTTGAAAAACTAATTGGAGATTTAAAATCGGTAAAGCTTTTTGTTCTTCAAAAATTACAGGTATTTGAACACCTTTTATATCAATATGCTTTATTGTAGCACTCATTAAGTTTCCTTGTAATATTAAGAGGATGATTAAAAAATAATATTTTATTTTCATTAGATTTAGAACCTTTCTAAAATCTCATAAGCTGTATTTCTTTTTGCAGGGTTTTCACCTATGTCTTTTATAAGTCTAATCATTTCTTCTTGATTCATTCTATTTGATGCACCTGCTGCTTTTACAACATTTTCTTCCATCATCGTACTTCCTAAATCATTTGCTCCAAATTTTAAAGCTAATTGTCCAACATAAGAACCTTGCGTTACCCATGAACTTTGCATATTTTTAAAGTTATCTAAATAGAGTCTAGCAACCGCTAATAATCTTAAATATCTATTTGAAGATTGTGGTTTAATATCTGGAATTTCTGCTTTTAATAGAGTATTATCTCCTTGAAAAGACCACATAATAAAAGCTCTAAATCCACCTGTTTTATCTTGAAGATTTCTAAGCAATTCCCAATGTTCAATTATTTCTTCATCAGTTTCAACTGTTCCAAACATCATTGTGGCAGTTGTTTTCATACCAATTGAATGGGCAAGTTCGTGAACTTCAATCCATTCAGCACTATCCATTTTATTTGGGGCAATAATATCTCTTACCCTATCGCTTAAAATTTCTGCACCAGCTCCGGGAACTGAACTTAAACCTTTTTCTTGAAGTCTTTTTAAAGTTTCTAAAATAGAAATTTTTGAAATTTTTGAAATATATTTTACTTCAATTGCAGAAAATCCATGAATAGTAATTTGAGGGTATTTATTATGAATATGCTCAACCAACTCTTCATAATATTCAATTTTTAACTTTGGATGAACTCCACCTTGAAAAAGAATTTGTGTTCCACCAATTTCTAAAAGTTCATCTATTTTTTGATCAATTTCATCAAATTTTAAAACATAAGAATCTTCATCTTTCCCATGTCTAAAAAAGGCACAAAACTTGCAATCAACCCAACAAACATTTGTATAATTGATATTTCTATCAACAATAAATGATGTTGTTTTATCAGGATGAAGTTCAGATTTTTTTTCACTTGCTAGTATTCCTAGTTCCAATAATGAAGCATTTTTTATTAAATTAAGTGCATCATTATTTGTTAATCTCTTACTTTTATCAATAATCATTTTTTCAACCATTAAAAGCTAGAACCCAAAGAAAATTCAAATGAAGAAGTAGAATCACCTGGTTCATTATCAAGTGCTTTTGCAAATATTAACTGTAAAGGTCCCATTGGAGAAATCCATTCAAGTAATGCTCCAGTTCCTGATCTTTTTACATCTGTAAATGTATCTTGTCCAATCATCCCATAATCATAGAATACTCCCCATCTCATTTTAGCACTTGGTACTAATGGGAAACTCATTTCAACAGAATTTGCCCAAAGATTTTTATAAGGGTCTGTTTTATAACCAGACTCATTAGAAGGGAATGCGTAAGATTTATATCCTCTTAGTGTTTTAGCACCTCCAAGATATAAAGAGTCTCCTTGATTTATTTGACCATTATCAACTAAAATTTTCATTTGTGTTTTTAATCTTAAAACCCAATCAAGTTCAGCTAAATCTTCAAGTGAATAGAAATATTTACCATAAGTTGTTGATTTTAAATATTTAGAATCTCCACCAACACCAGCATATTCAAGTGATGTTCCAAGTTTTACACCTTCTCTTGGAAAATAGAAATCATCTGTGTTGTCAAAATTTAAATATGGAGTAACTGAACTTGAAAGATAGTCTTTATCTTGATAAAGTGATTTTCCTGCAGGAATAGGTTGTTGTAAAAAAGTTGAATTATAATTATAATTCTCACTAACTGAATCTAATCTATATCTTGTACCTGCATATAAATCTCTAACTAATTGTTTCCCAATAGCAACTGAAAAACCTTTTGTATCAATGTTTGAATCATATTTATCTCTATTAATTTCAGCTTTAGTACTATGAACTTCAACTTCACCATTATAATTACTATCATTAATCGCCGGATTTTTCAAACTAAGTTCAAATCGACTAGTTCTTGCTGATAAATCAGCACTTAAACCTAATCCTAAACCTGAACCAAACATATTAACTTCAGTAATAGATCCATTTACCATCATTTTGTCGTAAGAACCATATCCTCCACCTAACATCAATGAACCAGTTGCTGCTTCTGTAACTTTTACAATAATGTCAAGTTTCTCATCACTAACTCTTTTTTCTTCTATATTAACACTTTCAAAGAATCTTGATCTTTTTAATTTATTAGTAGAGCTTTTAAAATCTGTTAGATTATATAAATCTCCAGGTGCTAGATAAACATCTCTTCTTACAACTCTATCAAGAGTTTTTGTATTACCAGATATTTTTACATCATTTATATAAACTTTTTTACCTGGAATTACATTATAAACAACATCAACTTTTTGATTTTTCTCATCTTTTACTAAATCAAATTTAACATCAACAAAAGCATAACCTTTATCGGCTACTTTTGTTCTAATATACTCTTGATCTTGTCTTAGTTTTTTTATGTTAAATGTATTTCCAACAATTAATTTTAATTCAGGATAAATAGTTTTTGGATCAACAATAGAAGAATCTAAATATATTTTTATACCATTAGTAGTATATTTTTGACCTTCAGCTATAAAAAAATCTAATTTTGCTTGATTTGATGCAAAATCTATATCTAGAAATGGTTCTTTAACTTGTGCATCTAAATAACCTTTTTCATAATATAGTTCATTAATTCTTTTTGAATCATACTTTAATTGGTCGATTTTTACTTCACCATCATTTTGCCCAAACCACCAAGAAGCAAATTCAATCTCTTTATTAGCGGTTACATGATCAAAATCATCTTGTTCTAATTTATTTGCACCATGATAATTTGCTTTTTTGATGATAATTTCATCACCTTTATTTACATTAAAGGTTACTTTTAAAGATTGGTCATTAATTCTTTCAATTTCAGTTTCAACGACTGAATTTATATGACCTTCACTTGTTAGCATACTAAGAAGCTTTTCTTTTGCTTCTTTTACTCTTTTTTCAGTATACATAGCACCTTTCTTTAAATTCATGGCACTTCTAACAGCATCTAAATCTTCAGGTCTTGATTTATAACCTTTTATATCAACACTTGAAATAGAAGGTTTTTCTTTAAATATAAATTTCAAAATACCATTTTCACTTGAAACTGTAATATCATCGAAATAACCATACTTATAAAACTTAAGTACAGCATCATTTAACTTATCTTTATTTAGTTCTTCACCAACTTTCATTGACAAAGTTTCATTTAAAATTTCCGGAGATAACTTATTTACATCTTTATATTCTATTGATTTTATTGTATCTGCGCTTAGTGCTACTGCACAAGCTAAAGAAAATAGTACGACTTTATTTTTCACAACTGTCCTTAATTTCATTATAGGTCAATAATATAGCTAAATATAGTTTATATAAATATTAAGATATAATTTTATTTCAAATTATTAGAAGGGTTATATTTTGAATATAGGAATTATTGGTTTAGGACTAATGGGTGGTTCTTTAGCAAAAGCTGTAAAAAGATATGGTATTGCAAACAAAGTTTATGGTTTTACAAATAGTGAAAAAAATAAAAAAGATATTTTAGATTTGAATTTAGTTGATGAATTAGTCGATTTAGAAACTCTGAAAAAAGTTTCAGATGTTATTATCTTAGCTATTCCAGTTGATGCAATAATTGGGATGTTTCCAGACTTTTTAGATATAGATGAAAATACAACGATTATTGATATGGGTTCTACAAAAGAGTATATTGTAAAAAGTATCCCAACAAAAATCAGAAAAAACTTCATCGCTGCTCATCCAATGACTGGAACTGAAAAATCAGGACCAAAAGCCGCAATTGATGATTTATATGAAGGAAAAACTGTTGTTTTTTGTGATTTAGAAGATAATGGTAATTTACATGTTAATAAAGCTTTTAAAATTTTTCAAGCAATTGGAATGAGAATAGTTGTGATGGATAGTAATCAACATGATATTCATGCTTGTTACATGTCTCATTTACCACATATTTTATCTTTTTCTTTAGCTAATACTGTTATGAGCCATGAAGATCCAAAATCAATAATTGCTCTTGCTGCGGGTGGATTTAAAGATATGAGTAGAATTGCAAAATCAAGTCCTAGAATGTGGGGAGATATTTTTAAACAAAACAAAACAAATCTTTTAGCTTCAATTGATTTATTTGAAAGCCAACTTCAAAATGCTAGAAAAATGGTTGAAGAAGATAATTATGAAGATTTAGAAAAATGGATGAAAAAAGCAAATACTCTGCATGAGATACTATAAATATAGTATCTCTTTTTAATTTATATTATTTATCGCTTCAAAAACTTTAATCGCCTGGAAATGTTCTTTTACATCATGGCATCTGATGATTGAAGCTCCATTTCTTATTGATTCTAAATGAATAGCAAGAGTTCCAGAAAGTCTATCTTCAATAGCTGTTGGAGTAATTTTATCTATCATTGATTTTCTACTTGCGCCAATTAAAAGTTCATGTCCAAAATGTTTAAAATGTTCTAAATTTTTAAGTAATAAAAGATTGTGTTCGAGAGTTTTTCCAAAACCAATTCCTACATCTAAAACAATATTTTTTATTCCAAAACCTTGGGCTTTTTCAATCTGATTTTTTAAATATTCATCTATTTCTAAAATCACATTTTCATAAAAAGGTTCTTTTTGCATTGAAGTAGGGTCATTTTGCATATGCATGATTACTACTTGTGCATCATACTTTGCAGAAATTTTGCAAACTTCATCATTTTCTAAACCTGTAATATCATTTACTATTTTAAATCCATGATTTAAAACATAATCTATCACTTTTGGAGCATAAGAGTCTATTGAAAAGTCTACTTTCTCATAATATTTGTTTTTATAAATAGTATCAACTATATCTTTTATTCTTTGAAGTTCTACATCTTCTTCAACTGCAATACTTCCAGGTCTTGAAGAAACTGCACCAATATCTATAATATTTGCACCATCTTCAATCATTTTTTCAATTCTCAAATTTGCTTGTGAATTATCAAATCTACTATTTTTAAAAAATGAGTCTTCATTCGCATTTAAAACACCCATTATTTTAGTAGGATAATTTTGCTTTTTTACATAATTTTTTAAAGTTTTTGCTAACTCTTTTAAACCAAAAGGTTGAGCTAACTCTTTTCTTGCTAGCGTTTCAAAATGTTTTGTAGTTCCTATTAAAACAGCATCTACGTATTTATCTTTAGCGATTATAACTCCACTTGGAACTGCTAAATCAGCACCAATTGATAAAGCATCTTGTTTTAAAATATTTGCTGCTCCAACATGCATATTTTTTATATACAAAGTATGAAGTTTTGATTTTTTTGAAAGAATTGAAACACCAGTAATATCGCAACCTAAATTTTCGTAAAACTTTTTTGTATCATTTAATGATATTTTATATGTTTGCATATAAAACCTTTTTAATGTTTATTTTTTTGATTCGCCATTGATAAAAGTAGGGTAGTTAATACATTTATTGGTCTTGAATTTAATTCTAATAATTTTATAGATTTTGAGAAGAAATCAAGTTCTTTATGAGATAATTTAATTTTTTGATTATTTACTTTCATTAAAATAGATTCAACAATCTCTTTTGCTTCTTGTTTAGATATTTTTTGATTCTCTTTTAAAAAATTGTAAATATCTTTTAAATCTAATTTATTTATATCTAAAATAGACTCATTTTTTAAAATAGATTTTTTAAGATATTTGTATGATAGTCTTGAATAAATTGTTGGAAGTAGTGATGATTTTGAATTTGTAATAATTATAAATACAACATTTCTAGGGGGTTCTTCTAATATTTTCAATAAAGAGTTCTGCGCCTCTTTTCTAAATGTTGTTCCACATAAAAAAATATATTTTTTTTCGCTTGTTGCTATATAAGCTTCTTTTATTGCTAAAGTTGCTTGAATTAATAAAAATTCTTCTTTTTCTTCATTTTTAATGATTCTTGTTGAGTGAATAGGGTAATTTGGTAATAACTCACTTAAAGCTGTTTCAATATCATTAACTATTAAAATAGTTGAATAATCTATAAAATTCATCAAATTAGTTTTCTACATTTATTTCAGCAAATAACGAAGCACTTACTGATTTATTATATAATCTAAACATTTGTAAAAGTTTCATATCTAAAGCTTCATCATTTGATTTTAAATTAAAAGCATCTTGTTTTTCTTCATCAAATAGCCATAAAAAAGAGTGTTTAGATACTTTTGGAATAACAGCTCTTACATCTTGACTTCTTCCAATATACCAAAAACAATATCCATTTGGAAAAGAAATACTTAACATATCTTTTATGTATGAAATATCTTCATCAGACTTAACTGTATCAATATATCTATAAAAAGATTTAAAATCATAGTATGGTAAAAAAGGTCTATTTAATTTTGTAGAGTTGATATTTCCTAAAACATACTCTAAAAACCATTCTCTTTCTTTATCTGTTACAACAATTATAGAAAAACCTCTTTCTAATAAATTGTGAATATTTTTTGATACTAATGGTGTCCATTCATATTTTTTCTCTTCCAACCAAGGAGATATTAACCTATCTTCCCTAATTGTATCGACTGTCCAATTTAAAAATTCTTGCACTACTATTTATCCAAGTCGTAAGCATCATGTAAAGCTCGAACAGCAAGTTCTGCATATTTTAAATCAATAATCATAGAAATTTTAATTTCACTTGTTGAAATAATTCTAATATTAATATTTTCATTTGCAAGTGCAGTGAAAGCTTTTGATGCAACTCCTGTATGAGATTTCATACCAACACCAACAATTGATACTTTACAAATAGCTTCATTATAATCAATATTCTCAGCTTGAGTTTTAAACTTTTCCATAACATTTTTACAAATTAATAAATCTGTTGTAGGAATAGTAAAATCTAAATCTGTTTTACCATCAACACCAACTGTTTGAACAATCATATCAACATTTATATTTTCATCTGCAAGTGAAGTAAAAATAGAAGCAGCAATTCCTGGTTTGTCAGTAACTCCATACATTCCAACTCTAATTTGATTTTTATCTAAAGCGATTCCACTTACAATTGGTTTTTCCATAATATTTTCTTCCTTTGTTATTAATGTACCTTCAACTTCTGGCGTGAAGCTACTTCTTGATACTAAATTTACATTTAATTTTTTCGCCATTTCTACTGATCTATTTTGTAAAACTTTTGCTCCTAAAGATGCTAATTCTAACATTTCATCATAAGAGATTTTGTCTAATTTTTTTGCTTTTGGTTCAATTCTAGGGTCTGTTGTATAAATACCATCAACGTCCGTATAAATTTCACAAACATCAGCTTCAATAGCTCCTGCAATTGCAACAGCAGTTAAATCTGAACCACCACGACCAAGAGTTGAAACTCTTAATGTATCTTGTGCAACACCTTGAAAACCTGCAACAATGATAATATTTCCATCTTTAATTGCTTTTTTCATCTCAGTTGTATCAATTGATTCAATTCTAGCTTTTGTGTGAGCATTATCTGTCATAATTCCAGCTTGTCTTCCACTCATAGAAGTAGCTTTATATCCCATTTCATTTAATGCAATTGATAAAAGTGCAGAAGTAACTCTTTCACCTGAGCTTAAAAGCATATCAATTTCATCTGCTTTTGGAGTTTTTGAATAATATTCAGCATATTCTATTAATTTATTAGTTTCTCCACTCATCGCAGATACAACAGCAATAACATCATGACCTTCGTCTTTTATTTTTTTAATGATATTTGCAACATTTTGAATTCTATCAAGTGTACCAACACTTGTTCCACCAAACTTAAGTACTTTTAACATCTAATTTTTATCCTTTTTAAATATAACCTTCAGTTTTAAAATATTGTAGAACTTGTTTATAAACAGTTCTTTTAAAAAAAGTTATATAATCGTAAATATTTTTAGTAGGCACAAATTTATATTCGCTAAATTCAGGAATCTCTGTGTTAATATTTATTCTAGCGCCTTTTTTGAGTTTAACTAAATAATATTTTTGTCTTTGTCCATCGTAAGGATACATCCTTTTTGCAATAGCTGCTGGAAATTCATAAGATACCCAACTTGGGTATTCTGCTATAATTTCAACATCTCTTGTTCCGATTTCTTCTTCTAATTCTCTAAATAATGCCTGTTTTGATGATTCTCCCTCATCAATACCACCTTGTGGAAATTGCCAAGCATTCTCCACATCAGTTCTTGAGGCTATAAATATTTCACATTTATGAGGATATTTTGCTGATAGTACAATTGCTGCTACATTAGGTCTGAATTTTTTTTTCTCGTTGTTAATTGTGATTTCATTTTTATCAGTCATAAATATATTTTCCCTTATAATTAGCCAGATATTTTACAAAAACTAGGATTAAAAATTGCTTTTATATATACACATTCCCTTTTGCGACAGTAAATGTTTTTACTGCGCTTTTAATTCATACACAGATAGATTTCACTTAAAACACGAATATATGAATGCATTAAAAAAACAACTAAAAAATGACATTGAGAATTATGTAATTAAACATAATAGAAAAATAGAAACAGTGTTCATAGGTGGTGGAACTCCATCGACAATTAAACCTTCTGAATATGAAGAAATATTTCAAATGATAAAACCACATTTAGAAGAATTTTCAGAAATTACAACAGAAGCAAATCCTAATTCAGCCTCGTATGAATGGCTTGAAAATATGAATAAATTAGGAGTAAATAGAGTTAGCTTTGGAGTACAAAGTTTTGATAATGACAAGCTAAAATTTCTTGGTCGATCGCATAATGCTAATAGTGCTATAAAAGCTATACAAAATGCAAAAAGTATAGGTTTTAAAGGTATTAATTGCGATATAATATATGGTGTACAAAATGATACAATGGAAAGTTTAAAGAAGGATTTCGATACAGCTTTTTCTCTTCCAATTACTCATCTTAGTGCTTATTCCTTAACTATCGAAGAAGGTACAAAATTCTTTGATAGAAGTAGCGTAAAAATTGATGATGAAGAGTTATCTTATGAGATTTTTGATTATATAAATAAACAAGGTTTTCATCAATATGAGATTTCAAATTTTGCAAAAAATAAAGAATCTGAGTCAAAACACAATTATGGATATTGGCAACATAAGGAGTATTTAGGAGTTGGAGCAGGAGCTGTTGGATATGTAAATCAAGAAAGACATTATCCTTCTAAAAGTATAGAAGAGTATATACAAAATCCTTTATTTTTTGATGTAGAAAAAATCAATTTAGATGATGTAAAAACAGAAAAAATTCTACTTGGATTTAGGTCTTTAAATGGGGTTGAAATGTCGCTTTTTAATGAAGAAGAAATGAAAAAAATTGATGATTTGATTCAATATGATAAAGTATATATTGAAAATAATAGAGTTTTTAACAAAAACTTTTTACTTTCTGATGAATTAGCCTTATATATTTTGGATTAATCTATTAATCAAACTTATAATATAATCCAAACTTTTAAAAGGTAAAAACTAAATGACAATAAAAGATACAATAAGAAAATATACAAATGAGTTAAAACTTGTAACCCATATTCCAGCAAAAGAAGTTGAAATATTGATGTTACATCTTTTAGAAAAAAACACAATCTGGCTACACCTAAACTATAATGTTGAGTTTGAAAAAGAGAAAGAACTCGCTATTTTGGTAAAAAAAAGAGCTACAAATTATCCTTTGGAATACATTATAAATAAAGCTTCATTTTATGGAGAGATGTTTATTGTAAAAGAGGGTGTTTTAATTCCAAGACCTGAAACAGAAATTTTAGTTGAAAATGCCCTTGAAATTCTAAAAGATAAAAAAGAGCCAATAAAAGTTTTAGAAATTGGAACTGGTAGTGGAATAATATCTGTAATGCTTGCAATGTTGATTGAAAATATAAAAATTATTGCTGTTGACATAAATGAAAAAGCTTTAGAGTTAGCAAAACAAAATGCTATAAAACATGGTGTTGAAAATAAAATAGAGTTTAGATTGAGTAATTTATATGAAAATATTAATGAAAATGATATTTTTATGACCATTTCAAATCCCCCATATATTGCAAATAATTATAAACTTCCAACTAATGTAAAATATGAACCATCAAATGCTTTATTTGGTGGAGATATTGGGGATGAACTTTTAAAAGATATTATAAAACAAACAAGTGAGAAAAAAATCCCTTATTTACTTTGTGAAATGGGTTATGACCAAAAAGCTCCTTTGGAAAACTATTTCAAAGAGTTTAAGGTGGATTCATTTAGTTTTTATAAAGATTATGAAAGTTTTGATAGAGGATTTACTCTAAAATTTAAAATATAAAAAAGAAGGAAATAAAATGTTCAAAGAATTTAATTTAGAAAATTTAGAAAACTCAAAAGAGTTGTTAGAAAACATATTAGATGAAAATAAAAAAAAAGTTGATGATTTATTAAAAATAGAAAATAAAACTTATAAAAATTTTGTTTTACCATTTCAAGAAATAGGGGAGTGTATTAATGATTTTTTAACTCCAATCTTTCATATTGATTCGGTAAAAAATTCTGAAATTACAACAAAAGTTTATGAAGAGTGTATTCCTGTAATCTCTAAATATGAAACTGAGATTTCTCAAAATGAAAGTATTTATATATCATTAAAAGATATACAGTCTAAAGAACAAAGTACTTTAAATAATATACAAAATAAAGTTTTAGAAAATGAAATTAGAGACTTTAAACTATCAGGTTGTCACTTAGAAAATAACAAAAAGAAAAGACTTGAAGAGATAAGTTTAAGACTTAGTGAACTATCTCACAAGTTTTCACAAAACCTTTTAAATGCTACAAATGCTTTTGAAATGATTATTGATAATTTTGAAGATGTAAAAGAGATTCCAACTTCAGATTTAGAATTAGCAAAATTTGAAGAAGAGGGAGTTACAAAATATAAGTTTACTCTTCAAATGCCATCATATTTAGCATATATTACATATGGTACAAATAGAGAAAAAAGAGAAGAGATTTATAAAGCTTATTGTACAAAAGCTCCTGAGAATGGAAAAATTATTGAAGAATTATTAGCTCTAAAAAATGAAAAAGTAAAAATTTTAGGATTTGACTCTTATGCACAATATTCACTTGCTACAAAAATGGCTTCAAAAGAAGAGGAGGTTGTTTCATTTTTAGAAGAATTAGGAAGTAAAGCTAAAAATAGGGCAAAAGAAGAACTTGAAGAGATTAAAGAAATTGCAGCAAAAGATGGAATAACTGATTTTAAATCTTTTGATATGTCATATTATTCTGAAAAACTTAAAATGGCTCAATATGATTTTGATGAAGAGTATTTTAGACCATATTTTGAACAACAATCGGTTTTAAATGGTTTCTTTGACTTTTTACACCAAATGTTTAATGTTAAATTTACAAAAGCAAATACTCCTGCCTGGGATGAAAAAGTAAAAGTTTATGATTTAAGTGAAGATGGTAAAACAATTGCTAGAATTTATATAGATTTAGAAGCTAGAAAAGATAAAAGAGGTGGTGCATGGATGAATAACTGGCATTCACACTACAGAACTTCAGATGGTGAAATAAAGCTTCCAACAGCATATATTGTAGGAAATTTCCCACAATCAACAACTGAAACACCATCACTTTTAAGACACTCTGATGTTGTAACTTTATTTCATGAAATGGGTCATGCACTACATCATTTATTAAGTAAAATAGAAGAACCATTTGTAAGTGGAATTTCTGGAGTTGCTTGGGATACAGTTGAGTTTCCATCACAATTTTTAGAGTATTTTTCTTATGATAAAGAAGTTTTAAAGCTATTTGCAAAACATCATATTACAAAAGAAGTTTTAGATGATGCTTCAATTGATAAAATTATAAAAGCTAAAAATTTCCAATCTTCTTTGGCAACTCTTAGACAAGTTGAATTTGCTTTGTTTGACTTTAAAATATATCAAAAGTTATACAAAACTGAAGATGAAATACAAGATTTATTAGATTCTATTAGAAATGAATTTGCAGTAATGATTCCACCAAGATATAATAAATTTCAAAATGGATTTTCTCATATATTTAGTGGTGGTTATGCCGCTGGATATTATTCATATAAATGGGCAGAAGTTTTAAGTGCAGATGCTTTTTATATGTTCATAGATTCAGGAAATATTTTTAATAAAGAACTTGGAATAAAATATAGAGATACTATTTTAAGCCAAGGTGGTTCATATGATATGGACAAGTTATTTTTCAATTTTACACAAAGAGAACCAAATATAGATTCTTTACTAAAAATTGATGGAATTATTAGCTAACTTTTGTAATAATACCGCTCTTAATAATTATATCAACAAGGATTTAATAACATGACAAACGCAGAAACAATTTTAAAACTAAATGAAGCTTTAAGTACATTAATTAAAGCATATGAAGAACTTCAAGGTGATAATACAAGTTTAAAAAATAGAATTAATGAATTAGAAGATGAAGTGCTTGAATTAGAATCAACAAAAGAAGATTTAGAAAAAAATGTTGACGAGTTAAAAGATCATACTCAAAAAGATAAATCAAATATAAGTACTATGTTAGGTAAAATTGAAAGTATTTTAAATAAAAAATCTGCAAGTACTCCAAGTGTAACTTCTTCAAATACAGTTATGCCTGAAGCTTCAAAAGTTGAAGAAAAAAAAGATGATATTTTTAGTAATACTACAAATAATACAACAAGTCCAAATAGTTTATTAGACAACTTGAAAAAAGATGAACCTAAAGAAGAGAGCAATAGTAACAAAATTGATTTAAATAGAATGGCTTCTTTATTAAATGGGTTTAATCATTAAAAGATAAATAGTATTTATGATAACACAAGTAGATAAAGACTCTTTATTTAATACATTTGGAGTTAAAAACTTTGAATTATTACATAGTGCCATCGATAATATGGCACCTTCTTTAGTTGAGTATTATTTATCAAGTTTTACTAATGATGACGAATTATATTTTAATAAAAGAGATATTGAAGAGTCTATTTCTATAGGGGATTATAACTTATACATAGATTATACAAAAAATATATATTTAGAATTAAATTCTACTACCGAAGAGATTACACAATCTTTTTGGTAGCTGATATATAAATTTTATAAATTTGAAATTATCATATTTTCTATGCCATTACATTTTCCAATGTGTGGTAAAAGAATAAATTCTATTTTAGGATAAGAATCTTTGAATTCTTGAATTACAGAAGGAATATCTTCTTGAACATGTTTCCCAGCAGCTAAAAAGTATGGAAATATTTTTATTTTTTTACAATTTTCAGCAATGGCTTTATTTATTGAAACAGAAATTGATGGTTCAGAAAGCTCTAAAAAAGCATGTAAAACTAATAATTCTGTAGTTGTTACATTATTCTTAATTTTTGAAATAATATCAACAATTTCATCATTTGAACTTTTAACTTTGCTCCCATGAGCTATAATTATTAAGGCTTCCACTTGTTAAAATCCTTTTTATTTTATTTTACAATTTTTCTTTATTATTTAACATTTACTTTTAATAAGAATTAAAAAATTTCAGTTGTTTTATACAATCTATCTTTATCAAAGTGCGTATATATTCTTGAAGTATTAATATCTGCATGACCAAGAGCTTCTTGAACTAAAATCAAATCATGATGTTTTGCATAAAGTAAAGTTGCAAATGTATGTCTTAACATATGAGCACCATTTTTCTCTTTTCTTATACCAGCACTGATTAAAATATTTTCAACAATTCTACTTACATAAGCCTGAGTTAATCTCTCACCTTTTTGATTACAAACTAATAAATCACTGTTACAAACTCGTATATCTAACCAATGTTTCAAATCATTTTCAATAATTGAGCTTTTTATCATAACAACTCTTGGTTTATTTCCTTTTCCTTTTATTTGTAATAAATAAACATTTTCTTCTTTAAATATATCTTTCATTTTAAGATTTAGTATCTCACTAACCCTAACACCTGTATAAATAATAATTTTTAGAATAAGTCTATTTCTATAAGCAATATTTTCAGTAAATTCAAAAGTATCAATAGCATTTAAAAACTTATCAATTTCAACTTTATTCATAAAAGAGGGTAGTTTTGTACCACTTTTACCACTTAATCCACCCCAATTTTTTAGCTCAATTTTAAATAAATAAGAAGTTCCATCTTCATTTTCATTTTGTTTATCGATATAAGAAAATAGGGCTAATAATGCAATTCTATGATTTTTCTTTGAAGCATCAGATAAGGCACTTGTTTCACTAGCTAAAAAGTCACTCAATAACTCTTCATCTATTTCTTTCATAGAAGCTAATCCTAGGTTTAAAATAAAATTGTATAATTTAAATAGAGGATTAAAATATGTATTAATTCCTGCTAAACCAATATTTCTTGCCTCTTTTACAATAATACTTAATTCATCTATAGATTTTGTTCCTTTTACTAATGATTGAATTATTGCAGCTAATTTTTGTTTATCATTAACTTGCCGATTTGAAAGAGTTGTTAATTTATTTCTTATAAATCTTTCAATCCAAAAAAGAAGAGTTTTTTCAAAGGTAGTATTAAAATCCAATTCGTATCTCATATTTATTCCTATTCGGTATAGATTTAAAAGTAGATTATATCAAAGATATATTAATATTAGTTTGAAAATTATAGTTTTCAATACTAAATAATATAAAAGAAAGAAATTATAATATTATCTCTTTCTTCCTTTTGAAAATTCAATAATATAATCAGCTATTTCATCTAAATGAATTATATCTTTAACGGCTCCTGCTTGTATAGCTTTCATTGGCATTCCAAAAACAACGCAACTTTCTTCATTTTGTGCAACAGTATATGCACCATTATCAAAAAGTTCTTTCATAGCAATTGTCCCATCATCTCCCATACCTGTCATCATAACAGCCATTGCAGCACTTCCAACTGTATTGTTAACAGACCTGAATAAAACATCAACACTTGGTTTATGTTGACTTACTTTTTTTGTATCCAAAAGCTTTGTTTTATATTCATTTCCAATTTTTTCAATAGTTAAATGCATATTACCAGGAGCTAAATATCCATGACCTTTTTCTAAAATCATTCCATCTTTTGCTTCACAAACTATAACTTCTGAATGATCATTTAATCTTTGAGCAAAAGAACTAGAAAATCCATAAGGAATATGTTGTGTAATCAAAATCGGAGGTAAATCTCCTGGTAATCTTTTAAAAACTCTTAAAAGTGACTCCACTCCACCAGTTGATGAACCAATTGCAATTAATTTCATTCCTGGGAAATTAGCTGCTTTTAATGGAATAACTTCGTCTGGATGTATTTTGTACTCAATATTTAAAGATTGAGTTGAAGTTTTTCTTGATGCTTGAGGTTTTTTTAAAGTATATCTTTTTAATAAAAATGTTAGATTAAGTAATGTATCTTTTATTCTTTCTTGAAAAGATTGCATACTTTCGCCATTGTCAGGCTTTGGAATAAATCCAACTGCACCATCATCAAAAATATCATTTCCTCTAACACCCTCACCTGAAATTACAACAGCTGGCATTGGATGAAGTCTCATTAAATTTCTTAAAAAAGTAACCCCATCCATTTTAGGCATATTTATATCGATTGTAACTAAATCAGGTTCATATTCTTTGATTTTTTCTCTTGCATCATAAGCATCAGTCGCTACGCAAACAACTTCAAACTCGTCAATAGAATTTATCATATCTTTAATTATTCTTCGCATTGATGGCGAATCATCTATTACTAAAACAGTATACACTTATCTTACCACCCTACTTTATTTTTTAAAAAAGTTCAATTTCCATTTGAGGCTCTGCCTCTTTATTATCAATACCAAATAATTCCACAGCTCCTGAGTATTCTTTGATAACAGGTGCTTTTGTAATTTCTTGTTGTAAAAATTTCTCATCAGTTAAAATTTTGCTATCAGTTTCAGATTTTTGTGTAACTTTAATAAAAGTTTCAAATTCATTAGCCAATAAAATCAATCTTCCATGCTCACCGCGAGTATGTTCACTAATTAATTTAAATCCTTCTGATTTACAAAAATCTTTTGCAAATTCAACATTTCTAAACCCAATAGATTGAGAAGATAAATTTATTTGCATAATATCAGCACCACCTGATATTTTAGCCACCATATTTCCTTTACTACAACCTAATTTATACATTTCATTCAGCATAGCTTCAACAGAATACAATCCATATTTCATATCATCGTTTGTATTATTTGTTTTGGGTAACAAAAAGTGATTCATACCTTTTATTTTTGTAACTTTATCATAAAACATAATAGCTACGCATGAGCCTAACAATGTTTTAAAAGCAATTTGTTCAACATCATTACCAACTGCAAATTCTCCACCTATTATTGTATGGGTTGGAAAACCTTTCGTTTTTTGAGTAAATCTTACAGCTGAAGTTTTTTCTATGCTTCCATCTTTATGACCTATGATAATCATATGATTTCCTTTTCTTTTAGGAAAATATTTTGACCTACTCTTTTAACATAGTTAACTAAATCTTGGGGATTCTCTGAATGTCCAAGATAAAGTGTTCCTCCAATTTTAAGATACTTAAATAGCTTTTTTAAAATTTCATTTTGGTCTTCAACTGAAAAATATATTAATACATTTCTACAAAAAATTACATCAAATTGATTCTTTGAAAAGGGATATGAACTATCATTTAAATTCATTACTTGAAAATTAATCATTTTTTTTAAATCATCATTAACTTTTATTAATACTTCTTCTCCAGCAAGATTTTTTTGAACCCTTCGTTTAAAGAAATTTTGAGGTCTAATCCAATCAGGAAATTCCTTTGAAGATTTAGAATATCTATAAATACCATTTGCTGCATACTGCAAAACATTTGTATCAATATCTGTTGCTATTATAGAAGCATTAATATTTTTATTTAAATCTTCTTTTGCTTTTAGTACAGTCATAGCCATAGAATAAGGCTCTTCCCCCGTTGAAGAAGCAGAACAATACATATTTATCTTCTCTCCACTTGCAGCAAACATAGGCAAAACTCTATCTTTTAAATCAATAAAATGAAAATCTTCTCTAAAAAAGTGTGTTTTATTTGTTGTAAAAGAATTTATAAATTCAGTTACATTATTTCCTTGTTCTATAGAGTTTAAAAGTTCCATAATATCACCAGAAAAACCACAGTTTCTCTTTAACTTATCAATTCTATTGGAAATCATAATATCTTTATTCTCAGAAAGAGTAATTCCCGTTAGAGAATAAAGAAGTTTTTTTACTTTATTATGTACATCTTGAGTTGTATATTTCATATGTTAAGACGCTTTTTTAGCTACACTCAAATCTCTCTCAACTTTTAATTGTGCATTAATAATTCCAACTACATCTAAAATTAGACCTATACTTCCATCACCTCTTACAGTTGCAGCTCCAATTCCTTGAACACTTCTGAAATTTTTATCTAGAGGTTTAACAACAACTTGATGTTGATTTAAAAATTCATCAATAGAAATTGCAACTTTTGTATTACCTGATTTTACGACTATTAACATACCTTCTTCAAGTTTTCCAAAGCTTTTTTCAAGACCAAATAATTGATGTAATTTAACAACAGGAATAAATTCTTCTCTTAACATTAATAAATCTTGAGTTCCATCTCCAATTTTTTTAATCATTTCAGAAGTTGGTTGTAATGATTCAACGATTGAACTTAGTGGTAAAATATATTTTTGATTTCCAACTTTAATATCTAATCCATCTAAAATAGCAAGAGTAAGTGGTAACATAATTGTAATTGTTGTTCCAATACCTGCATGAGTATCTAATTTAATAGCCCCACCTAATTTATGAATATTTGTTTTAACAACATCCATACCAACACCTCGTCCTGAAATATCAGTAATTTGGTCTGCTGTTGAAACTCCTGCTCCAAAAATTAATAAAGCTTTTTCATTATCAGTCATTGTATTGTATTGATTTTCATCAATTTGACCTTGTTCAAGAGATTTTTGTGCTACTTTTTCAAAGTTAATACCTTTTCCATCATCTTCAATTGTAATAATCATTTGACCATTTGCTTGTTCCGCTGAGATACTAATAGAACCAACTTCTGGTTTTTTTGTAAGCTCTCTTTCTGCTGCTGTTTCAATTCCATGATCTAAAGAGTTTCTAATAATATGCATTAATGGATCTGTTAATCCTTCAATCATTGCTTTATCAATTTCAACATTATCTCCATAATGTTTGAATTCAACTTTTTTACCAAGTTTTTTAGAAATATCTCTTACAACTTTTGGAAATTTAGAATAAATAGAATCCATAGGAACCATTCTAATACTCATAATTGAATCTTGCATATCTCTAATATGTCTTTCTAGTAATTCTAATCTTTCAAGTACTGAATTTCTAGTTTTTGTTTCTTCAATAGTAGATGAAAATTGAGTTAACATCGCATTAGTAATTACTAAATCACCAACATTATTCATTAATAAATCAATTTTATCAAGATTTACTCTAATACTATTATTATTATTTGGAATAGATTTTTTAGAAGGATCACCTACTTCATCTTCTTCTTTTTGTCTAGGTTTTCTTACTAATACTTTTTCTTCACTAACAACAGTTTCTATTTCTGCTTTAGATATAATTTTTTCTTCTTTAATATCATTACTTTCCATTACTGAATTAGCAGTAATCTCTGGCATTTCATCAAAAAAACCAAAATTTTCTTTTTCTTCAATTTTAAAATCACTATCTTTTGTATTGTTAGAAATGGTTTCCAAGTCATCGTCATAAAAACCATAGTTTTTATGAACTTCATCTATTTCATCGTCAGAAAATATTCCATAAGCTTTATTTTTACTATCTCTTTGTTCATTTAAATCATCATCAAAAAAACCGAAATTATCACTATCTAAAACTACTGGTACTTCTTTTTTAACTTCAACTTTTGGAGTTTTAATTGGTTTTACAACTTCAACTTTCGTTTCAGCATTTTTAACTGCAGTTCCATTTGAATAAGCTCTAAGTTCTTCTAATAATGAAGTAGTCATTTTTGTAAAAGTTTCTCTATCTAACTTATTTGCTACTTCAAGATCCAAAAGTTCTTTCATAACATCAAGTCCATCAATAAGTGTTTCAGCCATTTCAGGGATAAACTCAATTTTATGATTTCTTAATTTATCCATTAGATTTTCAACATCATGGGTAAACTCAGCAAATAGTGCCAACTCAACAGACGCTCCACTCCCTTTTAAAGTATGAACATCTCTAAAAAGTTGTCCCATTTCTTCATCTGTTAATGAACCGTTATTTTCAGCCACTAATAAAACATTATCTGCTGATTCAAAGAGCTCTTCAGCCTCTTCAAGAAACATTTCTCTATATTTTGAAATATCAAACGACATGAAAACTCCTTAATTTATCTACTTAAAACTATATTTACTGCTTTTAACAATTGATCTGGTACAAATGGTTTTACAATCCATCCCGTAGCACCTGCAGCCTTACCTCTTGCTTTCATTTCATCACTTCTTTCAGTAGTTAATACTAAAATTGGTTTTTTTGAATATTGTGGTATTTTTCTCAATTCGCCTATTAACGTTAATCCATCCATGTTTGGCATATTAACATCAGTAATTATTAAATCGAAATCTGCAGCCTTAGCTTTTGCTAAACCATCTACTCCATCAACGGCTTCAGTTACATCTGTGTAACCACCCTCGTTTAGTGCATAGTTTAGCATATCTCTTAGCATTGTAGAATCATCTACTATTAAAAGCTTAGCCATATTAAAACCCCTTAGTTTTCTTAAAAAATTATTTTTACTATACTAACTAAAAAAATATTAATTTAGGATTAGAGTAGATAAAAAGTTCGTAAGTTTATAGATTATATAGGGAATTAGTAGTTAATTTGTTATTTAAAAGAAAGTTCTAATGTAAAGAAAAATTTCTTTACATTAGAAAAATTGTAGTATTAATTTGAAGATAGTTCTATTCTATCTTTTGTAACTTTTAAAACTTTTACTTCAATTTCTTGACCAACTGATAGAATATCAGATACATTAGTTACTCTTTCTTTTGAAATCTTAGAAATATGTAAAAGACCTTCTCCACCTTTTGGTAATAAAATAAATGCACCAAAATCAACAACTCGTTCAACTTTTCCTAAAACTACTTCATCTATAGCATATAATTTTTCAAAATCTATATTTTTAACAAACTCTTTTCTTGCTGGTGCATTATTTGAAATTGTTTTAATATGTTCACAAGCATCTATAACATTTTGTTTATTTCCACCGCTTACTTTTACGGTTCCACTATCTCTATCTAAATCAATTGAAACTGTGAATTTCTCAATAATCTCTTTTATAGTTGCACCTGCTTTTCCAATAATTACCATTATTTTACTAGGATCAATTGCAAATTGCTCAACTAAAGGTAATGCACTACTTGGAACAATATTTTGTGCTGCTTCTTCCATTAAAGTTAAGATATGCTCTCTTCCTTCTTTTGCTTGAAGTAATGCTTCTTTTAAAACATTCAATTCAATACCACCAAGTTTTATATCCATTTGAAGAGCAGTAATTCCTTTTGTTGTTCCAGCAACTTTAAAGTCCATATCACCATCATGGTCTTCTAATCCCATAATATCAGTAAGAACTGAATAATTATTACCCTCTACAACCATTCCCATAGCAACACCTGCAACTAAATCAGAAATTGGAACACCTGCAGCTTTTAAGGCTAATGAACCACCACAAACAGTTGCCATTGATGAAGAACCATTTGATTCAAGTATTTCAGAAACTAATCTCACTGTTTCATTATAATCATTATCAATTGTAGGCTCTAATGCTTTTTTACCTAAATTTCCATGACCTAATTCACGTCTTCCCACACCAAACATTGGTTTTGCCTCACCAACTGAGAAACCTGGGAAATTATAATGAACCATAAATCTGTCCACTGAAGTTGATTTATCTGTTAAAACCTCATACATTTGTCCATCTTTAGGACCAGCAATTGTTCCAACTACTAAAGCTTGTGTTTCACCTCTTGTAAATAAACAAGAAGAATGAGCTGATGGTAAAATATTAATTTCAATATCAATTGGTCTTACATCTTTAAGACCTCTTCCATCGGCTCTTATTTTGTCATTTACAATCATATTTCTTACAATTTCTCTTTTTACAACAGAAACTGCTTCATAAATTGTTGAAAGTGATAATTCATTTGTAATACAATAGTCATTTTTAGAAATCATTTTTGCAACATCTTTTAATTGAGTTGCTCTTTCACTTTTTGCTAATTTTTTAATAGCTTCTTTAATCTCATTTGAGAAAGTATCTCTTACATAATTTATAACTGATTCTTCAATTGTAAATTGAACTAATTCAACTTCAACTTTTTCTTTACAAGAAGTTTCAAAACCTTTTTCATAAGTTAAATTTGCTTCTTTTAATGCCTCTTGAGCAAAAGCGATAGCTTCAACTAAAGTATCTTCATTCATTTCATTTGCATTATGAATTTTAGTAAATGCTTCAATATCAACTTCAACCATTTCACTTGAAGAGATAGTTTTCATCTCTATCATTAATAATTCATCTTTTGAACCAGCTACGTACAAATCTAAAGTAGAATTAGACATTTGCTCAGGTGTTGGATTAATTACATAATTATTTTCAATTCTTCCAACTCTTACACCACAAACAGATTTTTTAATAGGAAGATTTGAAGTATATAAAGCAGCATTTGCAGCATTTAACGCTAAAGCTTGTAAATCAACATTTTTATCAGCACTTAAAACCATAACTGTAATTGTTGTAGGATAAACATAACCTTTAGGAAAAAGTGGTCTTAAACTTCTATCAATAACTCTTGAAGTTAAAGTTTCAAAATCACTTGGTTTTCCTTCTCTTTTAATAAAACCACCTGGTAATTTCGCTGCTGCATAAGTTTTTTCTATATATTGAACAGTTAATGGAGTAAAATCTTCACTTACAGGATTATCAAATTCACTTACTACTGTAGCTAAAACAACTGCATTTCCTATTTTTGCTAACACTGAACCATTAGCCTGTTTAGCTACTTTTCCAAATTCAAAAACCTCTTGTTTTCCATTTAATTCAAATTCACAAACTGTTGACATACTTTTTATCCTTTAATTATTTTCTCTAAATCTTCAAAACTAACATCATCTAAACTATCATAATAAAAATCTATTTCCACAAAATGATCTAATTTCTTAATATAATATAAATCATCTGCAATTGATTCTATGGTAGGAATACTAGCTGTTGGTAAAATTGGAGTTGCTACGGAAATAGACTTAGCTTTTAAATTAATAGCTGTTTTTATACAAGCCATCATTGTTAAACCCGTATTAATTCCTTCATCAACAATCAATACATTTTTATTCTCAAATTTTTGAATCTTTTCACCATGTCTAAACTTATTAACTGTTTTGACAATAGATTCATCATATACCTGTTTAGATTTTGAATACACATAATCCAAACTAATATCAAAGGCTTTTATTAATTCTTCATGAATTAATACCTCTTCATGCTCTGTTACAACGGCTATTTCGCAATCTTCATTGTTTGGAGCATAAATTTTCCCTGAAAACATCATATCATATTTACTATTAAGTGCCTTTGCTATAATTTTTGCTATTTCAAACCCACCATATGAACTTGATATTACAGTCCAATCTTCCAATTTCATACTATCAATTGGTAAAACATCTAATAATCTATAAGCAGCAACTTCTCTATTTTTAAAATATATTTTGTCTGGATTCATTAATTATTATCTTCCATTTTATATTTTTGTTTAATTCCACCTAATGGTTTTAACATAACATTTACAAATATAATTTTTTGATCTATTGCTTCATAATTTAGCCTAGAAGAAGGCACAACTTCATTTTCATATCTTATATCCATATTCCAACAACTATCATTTATATTAAGACTAACACCTTGCTTACTTCTAATATTGTCAAGTAAATTGTAGTTTTCATAATATGAAAGTTTATAATCTTTAGCAATTTTATATGAAGTTACAATTCTATATGATTCTAAATCTTCTCTATCATTAAAAATATTTTTTGTTTTTTTTGTTTCATAATATCCAAGGGTCAAAGATACATCATTATAAATAAAATTTGTATCCGCGTTGTTTTCAACAAATTCTTGGTCTTCAACATTATAAATAACTTTTCCACTAATACTTCCATAATCATGATTAAGTCTAATATAATTTTCCAAATCTTCTAATTTTGGTTCATTTAATGAATCATATAAAATTGATTGTGAAATCTTGTGATTAATCCATTGTTTTAAAGTATGATTATCATACAAAGATTGATTTGCTGACAATTTGATATTTTTTTCTTCTCGTGTAATAGGAAAAGCCTTAAGTTCTTGTTCTTTTATAGAACCTGTTTGCGTAGTTATTTTATATAAATCACCATCTTCTTCAAGATTTTTTGGAACAATATATTCTGCTTTTAAATTAAGTGTATGCAAATAATCTTCATAGGGTTTTATTAAATCACTTCCAATTCCTACAGAAGTTCTATTTTGAACTAAAGTTCCATCTTTGTATTTTGGATTAGTAAAATTATCATAATCATATTTATCTATAATCGTTTTATTTTCTGCAAAAGCATACATATAATCATCAATTAATTGTTCACTATAACTTAAAGGTAAACTTATTTCATATACATTTGCAGTTAGACCTTCTTTCCTTGTATAATTCATAACTTTTGTATCTAATGAATAAATTAATTTATCAACAAATAATTCTTTGTTGTAAGAGTGAAATTGTAATTGAGGTAACTCTTGTAAAGTTTCATCGTTTGATTTTTTTGAACCATCAATATAATATCTACCATAAATACCACTATAATATTCAGAATTATCATAAAAATAATTAATCTTAGATTCAACTTTCTTATCCGTAGAAGTTAACTTATCATTATCTTCTATAGTAATATACTCTATATCATTAAAATAAGTAAGTGATGTATATAATCCATCTTGAGAATTGTTATCTGAGAAAATATCTCTTCTTTTATAATCTAAATCAAAACCATAATGCTGTTGATTTTCCAGATTATTTTTTACAAAATAATCTTCATTCTCCCTAAACATACCTACTTTTACCTCTAATAAAGAATTAGGTGAATCTGCATATCTATAATATGCATACGCTCCTTCTCCTCTATTTGTTCTAATTTGAGGTATTAATTCTATATCATAATTATATGCAGGAGCAAAATAAATAGGTTGAGAATAAAATAATCCTTCTCTTCCTGAATATCCAATAGTAGGAAGTAATAGACCTGTTCTTCTTGTAGTATCTGTTGGAAATCCTAAATAAGGGCTATAAAACACAGGAACATCTTTTACATAAATTCTTGTATTATAAGCATTTATCCATTTTGCTTCTGTATCATAATTTGCACTAGAGGCTCTAATACTCCAAAGAGGGTCCAAACAATCACACGATGAAATAATTGAACTATCAAGTTCTATCTCTTCTTTTTCTTTATTTGAAGTTTTTGAATTTATCCAAATTTTACTACTTTGTTCTTGTAAAAACATTGGATTTTGAGTAGAAGAATCTTTTTTTAAATCGACAAAAGCGTAATCACTTTGTGTTTGAATATTATTATCTTTGATTACTAAAACATTATCAAAAAGTTCAAAAGTTTCATTTTCTTTATTATAAATAACTTTATTTGCACTTAAATAATAAGTTGGTGAATAAATAACAACATCACCACTTGCAGTAATTATATTTTCAATAGCATCAACAGTTTTTGCAACTAATTGAAATTTTTCATTTTTTAATTCTTGAGCATATATTAGGCTTGAAGTAATAAGTAATGAAGATATTATTTTCCTATGCATTTACAACCAACGTTCTACCTATAATATCATGAAAAGTTTTTCTTCCATTATTAAAAAATCCTATTAGAAAACCAATATAGAAAAACATTTCAGAAAAGATTCTTCCAACTGCTCTTAAAAAAGATGAAATTATAGAAACTTTTCCCCATTTATTTGCATCTATAACTCTTATTTTTACAACTATTTTTCCAATTGTTGCACCATAATACCAAACAAAAAAAGTTTGATATATAACTTTTAATACAATTAAAGGAAATGCTAATTCTGCTTTTAATAAATACATTAAAGCATCCATATCCTGACTTACAGAAATTATATCTTCCCAAAAAATCATCATAATAATTATAGTTATTAAAAAATCATCAATTACATAACCCAATGCTCGAGAGCGCATTGAAGCTAACTGAAGATTATCGCTATTAATTTGCATAAATTTCTACTTTAAAGCTTGATATGCAATATCAGATCTACATTTTTTACCAGCAAAATGTACTTGTCCACATAAGGCATAAGCTCTATCTCTAGCTTCTTTTATACTTTTCCCAAATCCAACACAAACTAATACTCTTCCACCTGTTGCCATTAATTTATCATCAATCTTTTCAACACCAGCATATGAAATATGTGAGTTATTTAATAAATCTTCATCAACTATTTTATCAACAATAATTTCAGCGGGTGTACTCGAACTATAAGGATAATTTCCACTCGCCATTACAACTCCTACGCTAAACTCATTTTTAATTTTAATATCTAATTTATCAAGTTGTTTAGTTGCGCCTTTGTAAAAAAGTTCAGATACAGGAGTTTCTAATAATGGCATTAAAATTTCACACTCAGGATCACCAAATCGAACATTATATTCTAGAATAATTGGCTCGCCCTTAACAACCATTACTCCAATAAATAAAACACCCTCAAAAGGAGCACCCTCTTTTTTCATTCCATCAAGTGTTGGAATAATTACTCTTTCTTCTAATTTCTTGTAAATATCATCATTTACAAGTGGTGTTGGAGCATATGCACCCATTCCACCAGTATTTGGTCCGGTATCCCCATCACCTATTCTTTTATGGTCTTGTGCTGCTGGTAATATTTTATAATTTTCACCATCACAAATAGCAAAAACTGATAATTCATAACCATCTAAATATTCTTCAACTACTATTGAAGTTCCGGCATCACCGAAAGAAGTACCAGATAACATATCAGATGCTGCTTCTTTTGCTTCTTGTTTAGATTGGGCAATAATTACACCTTTTCCACCACATAAACCATCTGCTTTCACAACAATTGGAATATTCATTGTATCTATAAAATCATATGCTTCTTTTTCATTTGAAGTCTCAATAAACGCTGCTGTTGGTATGTTATATTTTTTTAATATATTTTTCATATAAACTTTTGAACCCTCAAGTTGAGCAGCTGCCGCACTTGGTCCAAAAATTGTTAAACCATTTTGTTTAAATATATCAACAACACCATCTACTAATGGAGCTTCTGGTCCTACAATTGTCAAATCAATAGAATTATCTTTTGCCCAAAGAGCTAATTGATTATAATCTTTAATATTTATATTTGTTCCCAATCTGTCAGTTGCACCATTTCCTGGCATAAAAAATAGACTATGAGCATTTTCTTTGTATATTGCTAATCCAATAGAGTATTCTCTACCACCATTACCAAGTATCAATATATTCACGATAATTCCTTGTTTAATAATTTAAAAAATCCGAGTAGCCGTTAACCATCAAAATGGCCCTAAAAGCCACGAAACGCACATGAGCGTATATTTTAGGAGCAAAAACGCATGAATTGCTACACACCATACAACTGCTATCATGTACAAAAATAAATTATCGGACCCACAACAATGGAAATCCCGAACTACTTAGATTGTCTTATTTTATCTAAAGATGTTTAAATTTGAGTTTAAAAAAAAGATTGCTTAGCAAGATTTACACACTCATCTACTGATGTTGTAGAACTGATTGTGTATTCAACTTCTTTTGGTAAATATACAGCAGTAGTTTTTCCAATAACAATTGCTTTATAAGAATCTTTCCAAGAGTATTGATTAAAAAAACATTCTACACTTGATGGTGAAGTAAAAATAAATATAGAATTATCTTCTAAAACTTTTGTAGATTTTTTACAAGATGTTTTATAAGCTACTAATTCATCTAAAATAATTCCATTTTCTTTTAATATTTCTACCAAATTTGATACAGTTTTTGAAGCTTTTATATAAAGAACTTTTTTATTATTTAATACAGATATTAATTCCTGAGCAAATTCATTTCCATGTGAAGTAATTCCTGTAAAAACAACTTTCCCTCCTAAATCCTCTATTATTTGAGATGTTTTAGGAGCTATTACATAACAATCTTTATTTTTCCATTCTTGATTAAATGAATCCAAAGAATAAACTGCATTTTTTGAAGTAAAAATTAAAGCATCATATTTTGATAAATCAATATTTGATTTAATATATTCTATGTGAAAAACTTCTAAATTTTCCACATCTGAATATTTCTGATTATTCAAAAGATATATTTTTGCCATATTACAACTTCTTATTTAGTATCTCTTTCTAGATATTCTTCATCACCCATTTTATCATGTTTTCCACGGGCTATTACGTGAATTGGTGTTCCCTCAAAATTAAAATTATCTCTCAAATAATTTATTAAATATCTTTTATATGTAAAGTGTAAAAGATTTGGTTTATTCATTACAAGAGCAATTCTTGGTGGTTTTATATCAAATTGTGTTGTGTAATAAATTCTTAAATATGCACCATTTGGACTAGGAAGAGAATGTCTCATAACCGCTTCTTCAATTACTCTATGTAATTTTGAAGTTGGAATTCTTTGTGTATAATTATTGAAAATTTCTATAATTTTATCTTTTAATCTTTCAATACTTCTTCCTGTTTTTGCAGAAACAGCCATAATTGGAGCATAAGATAAAAATCTAAATCTTCTTCTAATTTCTTCTTGCATTTTTTCAAAAGTTTCCATATTATCATCCCATTTATTTAGAACAATAATAGTAGCAAGTCCGTATTCATCAACAAGTCCTGCAATTTTTTCATCTAAATCAGAAAGTTCTTTTGAAGCATCTAATATAACTAAAGCCATATTCGCTTTTTCTAACATTTCTTTTGTTCTCATTAAAGCGAATTTTTCAATTCCCTCAATACTTCCTCTTCTTCTTAAACCTGCTGTATCAACAAATGTTACATTTTTCCCTTGATATTCGTAAGATTCATCAACAGGGTCAATAGTTGTACCTGCAATTGGAGAAACTACTGATCTTTCAATTCCAACAATTGCATTTAGAATAGAAGATTTTCCTACATTTACTTTTCCAATAATTGCCACTCTAATATTATTATCTTCAATTTCATCTACGAGAATATCTTCTAAATTAGGTACAAAATTATCGTCATCTTCACTTGAATAATCTTCATCATCAAAATCAAAATTAGCTTCTTTTTCTTTCTTTAAAATTTCTGCTTCTTCAAGAGCTACTGTTTCAAGATTTACTGGAAGATGTTGATAAATCCAGTCAAATAGATTTTTTGTTCCACGATTGTGTGAAACAGAAACTCCAAAAAGATTTTCTTCACCTATTCCAAACTCAAAAAACTCCCAAAGTCTTTCTAATTCTTTATCATTATCAATTTTATTTACAACTAAGGCTAACTCTTTCCCTAATCTTTGAAGCTCATAAAATAATTCTTTATCCTTATCATCAGGTATATTTTTACCATCAACCATAAAAAGTATTATATCAGCCTCTTTTGCCGTCTCAATAGCTTTTCTTTTTACATTTGAAAATATTGCATCATCTGTTTCATCGATACCCCCTGTATCTAACATTAATGCTTTTCTATCTAATATCTCAATTTCATGTTTTCTAATATCTCTTGTAGTTCCAGCAATATCAGATACAATCGCAATTCTTTTATTTGCAATTCTATTAAATAATGAAGATTTTCCTACATTTGGCTGCCCAATTAGAGCAATTTTTTTTAATGTTTTATCCATAAATTTTTTTAATCCTATTTTTTATCATAAACTAAAAAAGGTATTAGCCATTTATGCTAATACCTTTTCACTAACAAAAGCTTTTTTTAATATAATCCAAATTTACCTTGGATTGAACTTTTATAAAGAACTCTCATAACATCATCTTTGTCATAGAAAACTTTAAATTGTGCATCAGATGCTTTTAATTCTTCTAATGCTTCTTCAATATCCATTGGTTTATATGATGTTAATCTTACTGGAGTGATTTCATCTTCAAATTTTTCTAATTCAAGAGCAATTTGGTCTTGAATTTCAGTTGCAACAACCTCAGTTAATTTTGTAGCTTTGTGAGCTGCAATTTTATCATGGTGTCTTCTTAAAACTTTTGATACTCTATCAACAGATATATCAATAGCAGCATATAAATCTTTATCTTTTTGTTTTACAACAATTGTATCTAAGTGCGCAATGTTTAAAGTAAATTCAAAAGAAAAAGCTTTTTTCCCATGTTTTTCATCTTGAGCTATAATTGCATTCACAGAAATAATGTCTAAGTTATATTTTTTAAATACTTCTACTGAGCTATTAATGTAATCTTTAATTGAATCTGTTAAATCTATGTGTCTTCCTACAATACCTGTATTCATAACATACTCCTTATATATAATTTATTTATTCTATCATAAAAATCGTTAAATACTATACTTATATAAAAAAATTACACTTATAAAATATTGTAATTATCGAATATATAAAATTATAAATTGATTTTAGATTGATTTTATTAATATATTTAATTTTATGGAAATTTAGTTATGCAATTATGCATAACTAAATTTAGAAGAGGTTGACGAAGATAAATTAGAGACATAAGTATTTAATTCATTATTATTACTTTGATTATTCATCATTTTCATTATATTTTTGAAACTACTTAAATTTAACTCTTCTGAACTATTTTGACTATTTTGTTTAATAGTATCAAGTAATAATTTTAAAGTATTTTTTGTTTCATCATTAGATGCTGTGGCAGTTGATGAAGTTTCACTATTCGTTGATATTCCAAGAGCTGCATTCTTTTCTTCTTGAGAAACAATACCATCTTTATTTGTATCTAACTCATCATATTCTTCTTCACTTGAAGAAGCAACACTACCTCCTCCTCCTGAAGGTGGTGTAGATTGTGTTGCTCCACTAGCACTTGCAACTTGTTGATAAGCACCACTTAATTCTTCAGCTGATATTGAACCATCCGTATTTGTATCTAAAGCTGAAAATTCCTCATCACTTAATAATGAAACTTCACTTGAACTAAGCAGTGAATCTCCATCTGAATCATATTGTGACATTATTAGAGAACTAAAATCATCACCAGAAGCACTACTTTGTTTTGATGTAGGAGGTTCAGGCATTTCAAGTCCTAAATCTGAAAGTAAACTTGCAAACTCATCTTTTGATGGCATTTTTCCATCAAAAGATGATAATTTACTATCAATTGCACTTGCGATTTCATCTTGTGTAACCAAACTATCACTGTTTGTATCTAAAGTTGAAAACTGGTCTTCATTTAGTCCTAACTCGTCAATACTCAAACTTGAATCATTATTTGAATCATTTTGAGTAATTAAACTTTTTGATATATTACTTGTTGGAGACATTAGCCCAACATAACTACTTGAAGAAATTGTCATAATAACTCCTTTACTTATTTCTTAAAATTCTATTCTTCTAAAGTAAACAATAGGTAACAATTTTAAGAACTGCTTGTATCATTAATTATTGATTTTAAAGAGGCAAAAGAATTTTCCATTTGTGTAATTAAAACTGTATATGCTGCAAATTGTGTTGACATTTGCTCATATTTTTCATCTAACTTATTTGATGCTGTTTGATATTCATCTTTTAAAGTCTCCAATCTTCCATTTAATTTATCATCATAAGCTGTTAATAGTCCATCTATTCCATCAAGAGAATCTAAATAAGTTTTTAATCTTGTTCCTATTCCCTCTTTTTCAGCATATCCTGTAAATAACTCTTTAATGTCATCATAATTATCTGTTAAAGCTTCTGTTAATTCAGTCTCATCAACTTGCATATATCCATCACTATCAAAAAAAATTCCATATTTAAATAAATTTTCTTCATTTTCTAGTCCATATGAGTCAAATAAAACTCCTTTTATTTCACTCATCATGGTTTTTAATGTACCTGAATCTGATATTACAGCGTTTTCATCTTCATCACCTAAAATATATGAATTAACCAAATCAACTAAATTATTATATTTATCTGCAATACTAACTATTCCTTCTACCACTGAAGTATTATCCTTTTCAATTGTAATTGTAGATGTTCCTTTGCTAACTGCTTTAATTATTAAACCACTCTCTAAGGTTACTTTATTTGAAGATTTTTCATAATCTATTCCATCAATAGTTGCTAATAAATTTTGAGCAATTAAAACATGATTATCTGTATCTTCTAATCCTAAATCAATATCTGTTTGTGTAATTGTAAGTCCATTATCAGAACCGCTTTCTAGACTTTTTATAACCATTCTATAATTAGTATCCCCTACTTGTTCTAAAGATACTTCTAATCCAGAATTTTTATTCATTTCACTTACTAGCTCTTCATAAGTTTTTCCATCTGTTGAGAAATCATAAGTTGTGTCATCAATTGTAATACTAATTGTCCCTAAATCCATTGTAGCTGTTATATCTGAAATAGTATTTGATTGATAAACATCTTTTTGAGCCAATTGAGTTACTTCAATACTAACCGTTCCTTCTTCCATATTGCTTGTATCTGTAGCATCAAAAGAAACAGAACTTCCCGTTGTTGTTGCACTTACTTCATCAAAAATATTTGTATCACTTGTAAATAAATCAAAATCATCCACTAAATCTAGTAACTCTAAAACCATCGTTTGAATTTTACTTAAAGCATCTATTTCAGTTTGTGTATCTTCTTGTTCTGTTTTTATTGGATCCAATATTGATGTACTTTCTGCTGTTTTAAGTTTTGTTATTAATTCTGAACTTAAGTCAACACTTCCTGAACTTCCAAGTCCTAATATCCCATCTGCCATTTTTTCTCCTTTACATAGCTAATAAAGTTTGCAACATTTCATCAACTGCTGTTATTACTTTTGCATTTGCTTCGTATGCTGCTTGATATTGAAGAAGATTTATCATCTCTTCGTCAGGGTCTACTTTTGTTAAATTGTTATAAGTACTTTCCAGTGAATTTACTATTGTATTTTGAGATTCAAGTTTAAAATTATTATTTTCTACATTTGAAGATACAGTTACTAATAAATTTTGATAAAACTCACTAAATGAAGTATTAGAAGTTACCCCAATAGTTAAACTTTTGTCCCATTGTATTTTTGCGAGATTTTCCAAATCTTCACTTGTAAGTGAAGTAATATTATCTTTTTCAAAACTCAAAGTATCTACACTAGAACCTTTAAATAAGGGTGTTTGACTACTTGAATTAACTGTATCAACTAATGCTTTTGCAAATTCATCTAAACTATTTTTATATGAATATATATTCGAAGTTGAACTGGTAAGTTCTTGAGTAATTGCTTTTAATGAACCTCCACTTAGTGATAATTTATTATTATAAACAGCCAAAGAAACATTATTTTGAGCTTCAACTGAATTGGCATTTTTTGATATTTCATTTGTGGCTACGGAAATAGAAATATCAAATTCACCCTCTTCTGCTTCTATATTTGATTTTATTACTAAATTTTTACTAGAATCTAAATAAGCTGTATAATCAGAGAATTTTGAGTTTGTATTTATCTTATTTATAATCTGATTTTTTAACTCATTTTCATCAGTTCCACTAACATTTGCACTTAAAGTTAATGTTGTTGTACCATTTAATACTATTGATATTTCATCTCCATCACTAAAATTACTATCATCTAAATCACTTGAATTATAAATATTTTTTTGAGCTATATTATTTTCATTAATACTTACTTCATGAAGATTTGTATTATTAAAAATTACATTAACTCCTGCAATTTTTAGATTATAGGTATCACTATCCCTACTTACCTCAATATCAACATAACTAGACAACTCTTTTTCTAGGGAATCTCTTTTATCTAATAAATCATTTGAATCGGTATTACTTTCAACTATTTGTTTATTCAAATAAACAATTTGTTCTAAAATATTATTTACAGTATCAACTTGATCTTCTAATTTTTGTGTTGTAGTATCAAGGGCATCATTTAATTCATCATTTAATGTTTGTAAACCATCAACTAAAGATTGAGATTGCGTTGCTAAATCATTTTGATAAATTAAATTAGTTGAATCTGCTCTTAAAGATTCTACAGAGTTAAAAAAAGTATTTAAAGTTGTTGATAATCCACTAGTTTCAGTTTCACTAAACATAATTTCAAGATTACTTAAAATAGAATCTTCTTGTTCATAGTAAGAGGCTACATTAGTTTGAGAAACTAATTTATCATATAAATAAACACTTGTATTTCTAGTAACTCCATCAAAAGAGACACCGTTTCCTATATCATTTTCAAGTTCTGGTAATTCAGAAGTATTAACCGTTCTTTTTACATAACCTGCTGTATTTTCATTTGCAATATTATTTGATGTAACATCAACGGAATATTTTGAGGTACTAAGACCACTTTTTGCCGTATATAATGAGTTAATCATAATTTACCCTAGTAAATTTTTTTAACATCAACAAAATCTATATAAGATAAATTATCATCTAATATAAATCTATTTTCTATTACATCTATTCCCAAAACTTCATAACAAACTAGATATATTTTGTTATCTTTTGTTGTTTGAATTGAATTTACATTATATTGCCTAAAAAGTCTTGCGTCTTTTAATCGTCCATCTTCTACCACTCTATCAATGATATTTACTATATTTGTCATCGTTAATAGATTCATAGATTTTTGTAATTGTAAAACCATTGATTCTAAAGCATCAAAATTTGTATTTTGATAGTTATTCATAAAATAACTATAACACTCAACTACCTGTGATTCTAAGTTTTTTATCTCTAAATTAGTTTTCATGTATAATCCTTTATTAATTTAAGTACTTAACAAGTGATAAATTATTTATCTTGCTTATTGTTGAATATAAAGCAGTATAAGTGCTTTCTAAAGATTGAGATTCAATAGCTAGTGCCGTTAAATCAGCTGCTGAATAATTTTCTTGAAGAAGGTTGAAATTTGTAAGTTTTGATTGAACTATACTTTCATAGTTTTCAATAGAAGCTGTTCTTGTTCCTAGTTTGGCATGGGTTATATTCATTGTGTCATAGGCATTAGTAACTTTAGATAAAGCATCAGATAAAAGAGTAGTTGCTTCATCTTCTGTTATAGTATTTCCACTTGAATCTTGTTGTTTTAAAGCATTTATAATTTTGTCTAAATCATCAAATATAGAGTGTTTTGATTGTAAAGCTGTTGAGCCAGTATTATTTACAGTATAACTTCCATCACCATTATCGGTAATAGATAAAGGAGTATTTGAGTTATCACCATTTAAATATAAACCATCATACGAACCATCATTATCGTTGTCTAATAATTTATATTGATTTCCATCTTTATCAAGGATAATTTCATTTTCATCAAAAGTTAAATTCTCACCTACTTGTGCTGTATTATTTGTATAATATAAAAGCTCTATTCCATTTACACCTTGTGTAGTATAAGAATCTGTTTCTACATTTACACTTTTGTTATCATTTGTTGCGATATAAGTTATTTTTCCAGTTGTTGCATCTTTTTGAAAAGCTTGAGTTGATGAGCTATTTCCTGAAAATAGATATTGACCACTTGTATTACTATTTGCTAAAGAATAAATAGTATTTTTTGCAGATTCTATTTCATCAGCTATTGTTGCTTTACCTTCACTACTTGTGGTTGCTGTTAGAGCTTTTTGTACTAAAGATTGTATAGATTTCATAGAATCTTTCATACTTGCAACAGCTGAGTCACTTGTTGTGTTATAAGCAGTTGATAATTGTATTCTTTCTAAAATTGAGCTATATGAGTTAACATTGTTGTTAATAGAAAGAATTTGATTGTATTGTTGTGAATTATCACTTCCATATTGTAAAGCATCACCACTACTCATTTGATAAGTTACTTTTTCATTTCTTTGATTTAATAAACTTAAATTGTATTTAATTGTACTTATTGAACTAACCATAATCAACTCCTAATTATCTTTTTAAACCTATTAAAGTTTGTAAAATTTCATCTGCTGTTGTAATTGATTTAGCATTTGCTTCAAAAGCTCTTTGAAATACCATCAAATTAACTAAACTTTCACTTAAATCAGCAGTACTTAACTCCAAGGCTTCACTTGTTATTGAAGTTCCATTATCATTATTTATACTGTAAGTTGGATCTCCACTCTCTTTTGTTTTTGCAAGTAAATTATCTCCAATAGCTTCTAATCCAATATTATTATTAAATTGAGCGATAGCAATTTGTCCAATTGCATAATCAACCCCATCTTGTTTTATTGTTATTATTCCGTTACTATCTACTGAAAACTCTCCCGAAGATGTATCTGTTAAGCCAAGAGAATCTAGTTTTAATTGTAGAGATGATTTTGATGAAGTTTGGTCAATAGTTGAAATAATTTGCATAAATTCTGCATTAGCTCCACTATTTCCACTTAAGTCAAGATTTTTTTCTTTTGTATATATTGTTCCACCATCATTGAATTTTAATATTCCAGAAAATTCTTCACCAGCTTTTTTTGATTCAATTACTAATTTTCCATTAATATTTTTTGCTTCAACCAAAAGTTGTAAATCTGGGTCTGAATTTATTTTTGTAATCAAATCGTTAACTGCTGCATCAGAACTTGTAGCTGTTGCAGCTGATGTAACTGTAACTCCACCAATTGTGTAAGAAATAGTATCTCCCACATTAAAAGTCAAAGCATTAGAGTTATCATCACTTAAAATATCGCTCGATTCATATACATCTTGTTGATTTCCAGCAACTGCATTTCTTAAAGCTTCCATCGCACTTTTAACAGCAGCTTCACCTGTACCTTTTACAGATTGAGTTAAAGTTGTAGTTGTTCCTGATGTTTCAGTTGTTCCTGATACTTCATTTATATCTCCAAGAGTAAATGAAACTCCTGGTATTATTGAATCAATTTTTATAGTTCCATTTAAAACATCTACATTTGAAGTACTAGCTTCATTTGATGAATTAACTGTATAAGCATTTAAACCTGTAATATTAGATATTTGGTCTGATAAAGCTTTATATGTGGCAACTCTACTAGCTAGTGCATTATACTCATCATCTGTTGTTACTCCTGAAGTTGTAATTCCAGCAGCATCCATTTCACCTTTAAAATCAGTTGTTGCTGTTTTACTCACATAATCTTGGGTAATTTGATTTCCATTAATATAAACATATATTTGGTCAGTTTCAGTATCTAAAGTAGTACTTCCTGTATTTGGATAATCAATAATTGTACTTTGGGCAATTGATGCACTTGAAATACTTTCTGGATTTAAAGCATATGCACTTAAAGCACTTGAATAGCTTGTTGTTAAAGCTTCAATATCTGAAATCTTAGTTGATTGAGTTTTTACTCCTGAACCTGTTAGTTCTGTTGAGTCACTATTTGCACTTGTTGAATAATCTGATACTTTAGAAGCATACGTTTCTATCTTATTTGAAAATTGAATTATTTGATTTCCAGCAACTTGAGTAAAAATATCTGTAAATGAACTAAGATTAGAATTTGTAGAAGTTACATCTGCTGATGGGTCAATTGCACTTAATGCCCAACCTTGAACTTCATTTCCTGAAGCATCTTGTAAAGTTCCACTATCACCCATTCTAAAATTTCCAGCTCTTGTATAATAAGATTCTGAAGTTCCTTTTGAACTTGTATTTGATACAACAAAAAAACCATCCCCATCTAATGCAACATCATAAGAAGAACCTGTAAGATTTAAACTACCTTGTGTATATTGTTTTTCAGCACTTGTAATAGCCGCACCTTTTCCAATACTATCTTGATACATTAAATCGGCAAATGAAACCCTTGAAGCTTTATATCCAACTGTATTAACATTTGCAATGTTATTTGATTCATTATCTAAAGCAGTTTGTTGAGCAGCTAATCCAGCTATTCCTGTCCATAATGCACTAATCATTTTAAATCCTTTATGATTAAATTGTGATTCTCACTGATTTAATCATAAGGTTTTAGTGTAAATATGTGGTATCGCAAAAACAAACACTTTTAATGATTTACTAACTGTTTGTAACAGTTAGTAAATTTTTGTAATATTATTGTATGCAATTGTTTTTGCTTCACTTGAATACGCAGTTGCTGAATCTTGAGAATAAGTTAAAGCTAAATTATTTTGAGTTATTGAAGAGCTTCCATTACTAACAGAAAGTACCATTTGATAATTTCCAGTACTATTTTGTACCATAGAAGATGTAAGTCCTGAAGTTTTACTAATTTCTGCTGCTAATTCATCGTAAGTCTTATTATAAGTAGAATAATTATAAGTAGTTCCATCACTATTTGTTACTGTCATTGAGCTGTCTTCGTTTGTAGAATCAATAACATCTGAACCACTTGATACTTCACTAAAGGAATAAACATCATAATAACCTGTTATTTCATAGGCTGATAAAGATATTGTTCCATCATTCATAGCAACTGATGATACTTTGTATTGTTTAGTATTCCCCTCATCATCTATATCACCATTTTCAACGATATTTCCAATAATAGCAGCAGAACTTGACAGTGCTGATTGCTCAAAACTTGATTGCAATGATTCCATTGCTTCAACTGTTGCAGTACTAGCTTCTAGAGTTGATAGTTGTAATTGAGTATCAAGCATAGTAGAAGAATCAACTGTACTGGTAGGGTCTTGAAGTTTTAATTCTGTTAGCATTAAAGTTATAAAATCTTCACTTTTTAATTCATCATTGCTAACAGCTGTTGTATAAGTATTTCCATATGCATCAGTGGCTGAACTTGTGGTAACTGAACTTGTAGTTGACATAAAATACTCCTTATAGTATAGAATGAAAAATTCTAACTATTTGGAGTAAATATAGGGTATAGATAAGTAAATAAATTGTAACTGTTAATTTAACTTTATTACAAAATTATGATAGTTATCAATATATTCATACTCTAATTTAAAATTATGAATTTTGATAATATTATTTGAGACATATAAACCAAGTCCCAAGCCTACGCTTGAATCTTCATATTCATGGTTAAATGGTTTGTAATATTCATTTATATCTTTTTTTAGTTTTTCTCCTTTATTTACTATTTTAATAAAATCTTCACCAATAAAAATTTCTGGATTTCCATTTGTATTGTATAAAATAGCATTATCTATTAAATTTTTTAAAGCTATTGAAAATAGTTCAAAATCCACATCTAGAAATAAATCTTTATCATAATCTATATCCACTTTATTACTATCTAACAATAAAATATCAAAAGCTTGTTCTATCAAATCTATTGCATGATAACTATCTTTATTTAAAGAAATTTTTCCTGAAGTTAACTCTTCAATTTTTGCAAACTCACTTAATAAATACTCTAATCTTTGAAAAACTCTAATTAAAATATGTTTTCTTTCACTATCTTCATACATATCACTAACTAATTTTCCTTTAGTAATAGGAGTTTTTAATTCATGCATAATATTTCGTAAAAATAAGTTTCTTGAATCTCTTAATTGTTTTAGTTGTTTTATTGCATTATCAAATTCATTTGCAACTTCTGAGATTTCATCTTTACCATTTATTCTTGTTTTAATTGAAAGATCACCAGTTGAAAGTTTTATCATATTTTCTTTTAAAACAAAAAGAGGTTTCAGCTTCTTCCTTAAAAAATATAAAAACCAAATTAATAAAATATCAATTATAGATAAAACTAAAACCCAAAAATATTTAAATTCTGTTTCAGTTAAATCATCAATTAATACAATATTTTCAAGTCTTTGAGGAGGAGGAAAAAATTCATGCATAAAATCTTTTGGTGGAGGAGGTGGATTTAGAAAAATTGGTTTTCCTTCAAAAAAAGGAGGTCTAAAATGTAATGGTTTATCTATAAATTGTATGTATTTCTTTTCATTAGATGTATAGATTTCAATAGGACTTGCTCCTTCTTTTTTTTCTTTTTTAAAATCAATTAATTTATCCACATGAATATCAGATATTTTTAAGTTTAATGTTTGTAATAATAAACTTATTTCATCTTCACTTTTATTCATCATTTTAGAATCTAAAATCATTCTAAAAGCGTTAAAATATCTTTTTTCATCTAATATATTTTTAGTTTTATTATCAATTAAAAATTGAACTATTATTAAAATATTTATTATAAAAAATATAAATATAAAAAATATATTTATTTGGAAAAAAATAGAATGTTTTTTATTGATTAACCAATTTATAACCAACTCCTCGAATAGATAAAATATGTTTAGGTTTTTTAGTATCAACTTCTATTTTACTTCTAACTCTACCTATTAACACATCAATACTTTTATATGAACTTTCATATTTTATAGATTCAACATTTGTGAGTAGTTCTTGTCTTGAAACTACAAAGCCATTTTTTTGTATTAAATATTGTAGAATATAATATTCTGCATTTGTTAAGTCTAATAATTCATCATATTTATATATTTCCATTTTTGAATCATCAAATCTAAAAATATCTTTTTTATTTAATTCAATATTATTTTCAATTATTTGATGGTTACATCTTTTTAAAATAGATTTTATTCGTAAGATTAATTCTTGAGTATCATAAGGTTTTGCCATAAAATCATCTGCTCCATAAGAAAAACAAGCAATTTTATCTCCTAAATAAGACCTTGCAGATGAAATAATAATTGGGGTATCATGTCTATGTCTAATCATTTTACAAACTTCAATACCATCAATATTAGGTAAAGATAAATCCAAAATTATTAAATCATATCTTTTTAAGTTTAATGCAGAAATACCAAGTTCAGGGGTTTCATAGTTTGTTACCTTTATATTATACTGACTTAGGTAATTTGTTAGTATTGAAGCTAATTCATTATCATCTTCTATCATTAATATATTTATCAAAGTTACTCCTTATTTACATTTCAAATTATATTATGTTAGTGTAAATAAAAAGTAACATTTATTTAAATAAGAATTTCCCTATTTCCTTTAGCATTAACTTCTGATAAAACACCTGATTGTTCTAGTTGTTCTACTATTGTTGCTGCACGGTTATATCCAATTCTAAGTCTTCTTTGAATATATGAAATAGAAGTTTTCTTTTCAGTTAATACAATTTCTTTTGCATCTTCGTACAACTCATCAAATTCAATATTTGTAGATGTATTTGAACTACTTGAGTTTACACTTGAAGTTCTATCTTTGATAAAATTCATATCATAAACAACTTCTCTTTGATCTTTTAAGAAATCTACAACTTTTTCGATTTCTGTTTCTGTTGACCAAGGAGCATGAATCCTCACTAGTCCAGACATTCCAGGAGGTGTAAATAACATATCTCCTTTACCTAATAAAGATTCAGCACCCATAGAATCTAAAATGATTTTTGAATCTATTTTTTGCCCTACTTTATAAGATAATCTACTTGGTAAATTTGCTTTAATAAGTCCAGTTACAACATCAACCGATGGTCTTTGAGTTGCAACAATTAAGTGAATTCCTGAAGCTCTTGCCATTTGTGCAAGTCGGGCAATTGAGTATTCAACATCTTTTCCACTTGTCATCATCAAATCCGCTAACTCATCAATAACTACAACAATATAAGGCATAGTATCATAACCTTCAACTTTTGCTTTGTCGTTATAATTTTCAATATTTTTTGTTTTTGTTTTTGACATTAATGTATATCGTCGCTCCATCTCTGAAACCATATTTGCAAGAGCATTTATAGCATCACCTGCTTTTGTAATAACAGGAGTTAAAAGATGTGGAATATCATTATACATTGAAAACTCAAGCATTTTTGGGTCAATCATAACTAAACGTAGATTATCTGGCGAATTTTTATAAAGCAATGATAAAATCATTGAATTTAATCCAACAGATTTTCCACTTCCAGTTGTTCCTGCAATCAGCAAGTGAGGAAGTTTCTTTAAATCTGTTATAAATGGTTTACCAACGATATCTTTTCCTAAGATCATTGTTAAAGGAGATTTTGAATTTTGAAAAATTTCACTATCAAGTAACTCTTTTAAATAAATTGTTTGAGTATCTTCATTTGGAACTTCAATTCCAACAACATCTTTTCCCGGAATTGGAGCTTGAATCCTAATAGTTTGAGCTTTTAAAGCCATTGCTAAATCATCTTGAAGACCTAAAATTTTTGAAACTTTTACATTTGGAGCTGGTTTAAACTCAAATGTCGTTACAACAGGACCAGTATAAGTTCGTACAACATCACCATCAATTTTAAACATTGCTAATTTATCAAGTAAATCTGCAATTTTTTGATCAATAAAAGCTTCTGAAACCTTTGATTTATTGTCCTTTGGAGGCTCTTGAAAAAATGAACTTGGAGGTAATTTGAAATTTTTTGGTTTTTCTGTCTTCCCTAATTCTATTTGATCTAATAATTTTTTATTCTCTTCTAATTCTTCAACTATTAAATTATGTGATTCACTATTTTTTGATTCTACATATTTTTCATCAAACAATGAATTATCAAAAGATTCTTCTTTAATTTCTTCTTTCTCAAAAACTAAAGGAACAATCTTTTTAGCATTAGATTCAATTGCTTTTATTCCTGAAATATTTTTATCTAATTTTTTTTCTATATTATTATAAACTGTTTGATTAATATCTTCTTTTCTTTTTTCTCTATTTTTATTTTCTATTTTTTTTATATCTAAATTATTTCTTAGTTTTATCTTATTTTTAAGCTTATGTAAATCTTTTAGCTCAAATTCTGAATTTTCAAATAAAACTATAACAGAAATTATAAATCCAACTAAAACAAAAAAATAAAGTCCAGCTCGTCCTATTATTGGACTTAAACTATCAACTAAAATATTACCAATTTCTCCTCTTTGATAAGGATTTTCAATAAGTAATGCCTGTAAAATCAAAGATACAAAAAGTAATAAAAATACAACTAATATATTTAAAACTAAATCCCTTTGTTTTATATTTTTAAAATTTATAATATACAAAATGTAGATAAATAAAAATAAACTAACATATGATAAATATCCAAAATATTTATGCGAATAATCTGAAAAAACATATCCGACATTTCCAACTACATCTTGACCACTTTCAAAAGTGGAAAATTGGAAATAAATAATAATAAATAAAAAGATTAATGATATGATTCTTTTTGCTATAATAAAGCCTTTACTTTTTTAATAAATTTGATATTTTTCCTTGTAATTTAAGCCATTCTCTATGCTCAAACAAAGGAAATCCTGCCCATGATTTTTTAGGTTCTGTTATACTTTTTGTAACTCCACCACGAGCTGCGATTGTAGTAAATGCTGCAATTTCTAAATGTCCAGCAGCTGCACTTTGTCCGCCCATTACTACATATGGATTTAAAATTGTTGAGCCTGAAAGTCCAACTTGTCCAACTAAAATAGAACCTCGACCAATTTTACAATTATGTCCAATATGTACTAGATTATCAAGTCTTACACCATCTTCAATTATTGTTGAATTAAATACAGCTCTATCTATTGCTGTATTTGCACCAATTTCTACATCATTTCCAATAGTTACATTACCATTTTGATATATTTTGATATATTTCCCATCTTTAGTATTTGCAAACCCAAAACCATCACTTCCAATTACAGTTCCTGCGTGAATAATGCAATCATTTCCAATTGTACAATCTCTATAAACTGTAACATTTGGATAAATAATAGTGTTATTTCCTACTTTTACATTATCACCAATAAAAGCTCCGGGCATAATAGTGCAATTACTTCCAATAACTGAATTTTTCCCCACATAAACATTTGACATTATAGTTGTTTCACTACCAATCAAAGGTTCATCTCCATTTATATCAACAATATTTGGAGCAAAAAGTTTACTTATTTTTGCTAAATTCAAATATGGTTCATCACAAACTAATGCAACTACACCATCTGGAACTTCACTAGCATTTTCACGCGTTACTAAAACTGCTGCTGCTTTTGTATTTTTTAAATCATTGATATATTTTTTATTTTCTAAAAAAGTAAGTTGATTTTCATTTGAATCTAGTAAAGTATTTAAACCTGTAATCTCTTTTTTTTCTTCTTGGCAATTTATACCAATAAAATCTGTAATCTCTTTAAGAGTCATTTTTTATCCTTATGTTTAAAGAGTTTAAACTCTTATCTTTCCATAGCAACAATTCCACTTCTTACAACTTCAAGTGGATTGAATTTTTGCATAACTTTTATAAAATTCATAATTCTTGCACTTGAATCAGTTGCTGAAACGATAATTGCTTCATCTGTAACATTTTGAATCGAACCATGATAAGCTCGTGCAATAACATCAATATCTGATAAATTATTATCAATTGAGAATTTCATTAATACTGTATCTTTTTCAATAACATTTTTATGTTCATTTACTCTTAATACTGGAATTAATTTATTTAATTGTTTAACTATTTGGTCAATCACTCTTTTATCACCTGTTGTAACAATTGTCATTCTTGAATATTGACTATCTGTAATTGGTGCTACTGTTAAAGAGTCAATATTATAACCTCGTGCTGAAAATAATCCAACGATTCTTGATAAAACATTATGTTCATTTAAAACAATAACTGAAATTACTTGTCTTGTTGTTTCTGAATCGTAATAATGATTAAAATTGTTCATTATTTTCCTCCTTCAATTAATGTCATTTCATTTAATGCATGACCATTTGGAACCATTGGTAATACCTCTTCATTTCTAGCAACAACAACTTCAATCATTGCTGGTCTTTTTTTCTCAACTGCATCTTTTAAAGCCACATCAAACTCTTCTTTTGTTGTAACTCTATATCCTAAACCACCAAAAGCTTCTACAAGCATTTTGAAATTTGGTTGAGCAGATAAATCCGTTTGTGATAATCTATTTTCATAGAACATCGTTTGCCATTGTCTAACCATTCCTAAATAGTTGTTATTTAAAACAATATTTATAACTGGTAATTCATATTCAACACAAGTCATAAGTTCTTGAATATTCATCAAAATCGAACCATCACCTGTAAAGTTAATAGAAACTTTATCAGTTCCTTTTAAAGCACGTGCTACTCCTAAAGCAGCTGGTAATCCAAACCCCATAGTTCCTAAACCACCAGATGTAATCCATTGTCTTGGATATGAAAATGGATAGAATTGAGCTGTCCACATTTGATGTTGTCCAACATCTGTTGAAATAATAGCTTTAGAACCTAATAAATGCCCTACTCTTTGAATTGGCCATTGAGGTTTGATAACTTCATTTGAATCAATATATCTTAAAGGCTCTTTTTCTCTATAATCTCTTAATAATTCAACCCAATTTGAATAATCATTAAACTCATTTTCACCACTTTCAATAGCTTCAATCATAGCTTTAACTGTGATTTTTAAATCCCCAACTATTGGATAATCTGGAACTACAAGTTTTGCAATTGATGTTGGGTCAATATCAACATGAATAATTTTAGCTTTTGAAGCAAACTCATCAAGTCTTCCTGTTACTCTATCATCAAATCTTGCACCCAATGAGATTAATAAATCTGTTTCATGAGCTGCCATATTTGCTGCAAACTCTCCATGCATTCCTAACATTCCAAAGAATAATGGGTTTTCATCACCCATTACACCCCTTGCCATTAATGTCTCCACAGCTGGGATATTTAATTTTTTAGCTAATTCTCTAATCTCAAATGCACAATTTGATAAAATTGCTCCACCACCAACATATAAAAGTGGTTTTTTAGCATTTGAAATAGCTTCCATTGCTCTTTTTAACTGTTTTTTATTGTAATTAACAGTTGGTTTATATGTTGGTAAATTTATCTCTTTTGGATAAATAAATTCTGCAACTTGGGCTGTAATATCTTTTGGAATATCAACATGTACAGGTCCCGGTCTTCCAGTACTTGCTATATGAAACGCCTCTTTTATAATTCTTGGTAAATCTTCAATTTTATTTACTAAATAATTATGCTTTGTACAAGGTCTTGAAATTCCAACGGCATCAATTTCTTGAAAACCATCAGAACCAATAATTGTAGTTGGAACTTGTCCTGATATTACAACTAAGGGAATTGAATCCATATAAGCATCTGCAAGTCCAGTTACGGCATTTGTAAATCCAGGTCCTGAAGTTACTATTGAAACCCCAACTTTCCCAGTTGCTCTTGCATATCCCTCAGCTGCAATTATCGAAGCTTGTTCATGTCTATTTAGAATGTGTTGAAAATAATTTTGTTTATATATTTCATCGTAGACGTTCATAATAGCGCCTCCAGGGTATCCAAATACTACTTCAACCCCTTCTTGATGTAATGATTCTACAACCATTTTTGCGCCAGTCATCTTCATAATAATTCTCCGTTTTTCTAAAAATAAGTCTTTATTTTACTAAAACTATAATTAAACTTCGGTTTGTTGATGTAATAAATTTTCTATTTTTACCTCTTGTAGAGTTGAAAAATAGTAACCTTGGGCATAATCAACACCTAATAATTTAATTAATTCAAAAATTTCTTTTGTGTTTACACATAAAACAATAACTTTAATATCAGCTTCTTTTGCAAAATCTATAATACTTTTTACTAAAAGAAAAGATATTTTATCTTCTAAAATTTTTATTATAATATTTCCATCAATTTTTATATAATCTGATTTTATTTCCGTTAAATAAATAAAATTTGAATATCCACTTCCAAAATCATCAATAAAAATTTTATAACCTAAACTTTTTAACATTAATAAATTATCTTTTGCTTCTTTAGAATTTATCAAGTCTTCATTTTCAACTATTTCTAATCCTAACCTACTTGAAATATTGTCTTCTAAAGTAAAATTCTTTAAAAGTTGAAGAATTGAGTTATCAAGAATATCTTTTGGATTTAAATTTATATTTATTTTTATATTTTTTTGTTCTTGCAATTTTTTATAACAAATTTTCAAAATAGTTTTTGTAATATTTCTTAAAATAAAAGTACCTTTTATGATTGGAAGAATTTGGTCGGATAAAACTATATTTCCATTTTTATCTATAATTTGAAAAAGTGCTTCATAATGAGAAATTTCTAAAGTTTTTGTATCTACAATTTCTTGATAAAAACAAACAACTTGTTTTTTTTCTATTGCATCTTTTATTTCGTTTATTGAAAGAATTGATTCTGCATTTTTATTTTTTATTTCATCATAAATTTCTATATTATTTCTACCTTTGCTTTTTGCATCATATAAAGCCAAATCGGCTAATTTAAAGGCATCAGAAAAACTTCTTGATTTGTATGGAACAAGATTTACTCCAATAGAAACGGTTACATTTATAAACTCATTATTATTTATATAAAACTGTGTATTTTGAATATTTTTAAAAATTCTTTCTATCACATTTAAGGCACTTAAATTGTCATTTCGGTTAATTTTTGCCAAAATTACAAACTCTTCTCCTCCATATCTAATGATAATATCTTCATTTATTCTAACAGTTGAAGTAATTATCTGAGCAGTTTGACTCAATATTTTATCTCCAATATCATGTCCATAAGTATCATTTACAGCTTTGAAATAATCTATATCTAAAGTGGCTAATACATATTCATTTAGATTTATAAAACTTTCTGATTCTTGTAAATAATTTCTATTAAAAACACCAGTTAATTTATCAGTATAAGCACTTTTCTTAATAGCTCTATATTTAAAAGTTTGGATTAATAAAATAATCAAAAAAATAATAACAATAAAAATAATTGTAATAATTGTATATTGAATCCAATTAATTATTTTATTTATTTCTTCAATTTTTTTGATTGAAAAATCAATTGCCAAAATAAGTTCAACTTCATTGTTTTTTAAAATAGGAACTAAATACGTAATAGATAATTCTTGAGAATAACTATGTTCTAAAATAAGAGGTTTTTTTGTTTTAAAAACTTCTAGCCATCTTAAATCATCTATATCAAATTTTTGATTTAAAAAAACCTTTTCATTTTCTTTTGCACCATCTGCTAGAAATCTAAAAATTCCTCTTGCATCTTTATAAATCAAATAAGCATATTTTATATTTGAAGTTAATAATAAACTTAAATTTTCTTCAATTTGAACCCTTGATTTAGGATTAACTTCCAACTCCTTTGAGTATGCTCTTGTACTTGTTTGTAAAGATTTTTCAATTGATGAAGCATTATTATTTGCTATTGAAATAACATCAAAAGTTGATATTTCTATCATTTTTTTTGTTATATTTTTTTCTAATTTTATTGTTCCATAAAGTAATAATGAAAAAACTGAAGATATAAAAATAGCAAAGAAAATTAGATAAATTGGATTTTTAATATATAAAAACTTTCTCATTAAAAATCTTCCACGAATTTATCATAATCTTTTGATAACTCAATTTTTTGTTTTTCTAATCGGGCTTTTATAAATGTAATATTTGGTCTACTTTTATTCCAAAAAAATGCACCTAAATATCGATTATCTTTTAAAAGTTTTTCATAATTATTAGTAAAAAAGATTTGGTCATTATCACTTTTACATAAAAAATTTATATTTATACTCTTTTTTATAAAAATAAAATTTGCATCCTCGCAACTATTTGTTAAGATGAAAAATTTAGAATAAACTTCATTTTCAATACTTGATATTTCAGGAATAAAAAGTTTAATTTCACCTTTTATTGAAGCTGTTGCAATATTTGATATTATTTTTGCTTCAAGTTCTAGTTCTTTGTCATATTTATTAAGTAAAAAAGTATATTGATCAGCATTTAAAAAAGAAATAAGTGTTATTAAAAATATTATAACTTTCATTAAAATTTCCATTTCAATGAAAGTATGGCGTTTCTTTCATAATCATTAAAGGCAAAATCATTTCCTGAATCAGAATATAAAGATTCAGTAGAATCATTAAAAAGATTTTCACCTTTTAAACTAACTTTTAAATTTTTATTTATATTGTATGCAATTCCCAATGACAAATCATAAGAAGCATCTATATCTAAGTTTTTATAAGTATAAGAATTTCTATATATAACAGAAGTAAAATATTCAAATTTATCATACTCTCCCATATATTTTATATATCCACCCTTATTTGAGTTATTTAAAGTCTCACTTAAAGTTGTTGTAAAGTAATTTACTTGAATTTTATTTGCATCTTCTAAAAGGTATTCATAACTAAATATATATCCTGATGTTTTAATTGTATGGTCAATATTCATAAAACCAATAGTTGGCTCTAAATAAATAAAATCATCTATTTCAACATTATGATAAGTTACCCCTGTTTTTGATTTTTGAGTTGTATAAACTCCCTCAATAGTAAAAATTCTATATTTTTGAACATCTAAATTTTTATCTAAAAAAGCATAATCTATATCAAAAAATGAAGGTGGCAAATAAGTTTTAGTATAAAAAGTTTTTAATCCGAAATTTTCAAAAGGAGTATAAATAGCTCCAATTCTATAAAGCTCTTCTGAAATATCTTCTAAAAATCCACTTCTTTTATATTTGTCAAATTTTGCATTTCCTATTAAAACTATATTGTCAGTTAGATTATAATCATCTTGAAATACTACTGAAGTTATATCTTCTTTATCAAAATCATTATTTACATTATTCCCTTGTGTATATTTCTTCTCAGAAGCACTTAATCCTGTTAAGAAGTTATTGTTTTTATATTCAAAAGATTTACTTACACTAGCTTTTACTTTAGTAAATTTTAAATCCTTATCAAAAACTTTAATTCTTCGAATTGGTAAAAATGACATTCCTTCTTTATTTATTTCTGAATTATCTAGGTTATTAACATCAACTGAAATATTTGTTTTTAGTGATTTATCATTTAAAAAATACTTAGTAACATCAACAAAAAAATCTTTTGATGCTATTTCACCATCTTCAGGAACAGCATCATAAGACAATCCCATATAACTATCTTTTTTTAAATCCGTATAAGCCATATTTATATCTGTATTATCATTGCTAATATCTAAATATAAATATCTTCTATTTCCATCATTTAATATCTTGTCATTTTTATATTTTCTTGTCTCTTTTTCTTTTTGGTTGTTTCCATAAAATAAATAAGTCCAACCATTTTCAAAAGTTCCTGAATTTGTAAAACTTTCAGCTGATGAGCCTTTTGATGAACCTTTTAGGTTTATTTCACTTCCATTTTCTTTTACACCTTTTTTAGTATAAAGCCTAATAAAATAAATTCCTGTTTCATTTCCAAGAGAAAAAGAGCTTTCTCCATAATAAATTTCTACATAATCAATAAAATCCAAAGGTAAATCACCCCAAGAGACAGCAATACTTTGATTGTAAAGAGAACTTATTTCATGGTCATTAATAAAAACCCTAAAAAATCCACTAACAGTAGTTTTTGTTCCAGCCAAAGAAAGAGACGATAAACCATATCTATCTTTATTCAAATTCAAAAGAGGAAGTTCTTTTAAAATATCATTTAGCTTATTATATTGCATTAATTTTATATCTTTTTGAGAGTAAAGAAAAACATGCCCAAGTTTTTCATCTACTGTTTGTAATGATTTTTGATTAACCGTGTCATATTCTTGTAACAAATGTTCTAGATTACTTGAAAAGAGTGAAGTATAAAAAATAATACATACTAAAAAGAGTAGTTTCATAACTGCCTATAAAAGAAATATTTTACGCATTGTAACCAAATAATTAATAAATTAATTATTTAATTCGTCTTGATGTTTTCGCATACCTGCATTAACTTCAGAATATTGTTCTTGAGTTATATTATCATCTTGAAACCATTTTACTTCATCAATTTGTCCATTATATGAAGATCCAAGTTCTTCTATTTTTTTTGCAAAATCTTCTACATCATCACATACTTCTTTTTTATTCTTAACAGTATCTGTTAATTCTATATACCAATCGTGAGGAGCTTCACCTCTATTTTTTATTCTTGCTTCGAAAACTACGCTCATTAAATACCTTTATTTTTTGGAAAGCATTATAACAAATTAAGATTAAATTGTATTTTTTTGGTAAGTTAAATATACTTGATTTTTTCATACTCTCAAATAAAATTAAAATATTCTTTAATAATTTAGTATAATATTTCTTATCAATAGTAAGGAAAATATGTGGATTATCAAAAATTTAGTGAAATTTCACCTTGTGATTATGCGGGGACTTTAAAAAGAGAAAATTTTATGGATGCAGGAATGAAAGAGCTGTGGTCAAATATTCCTAGAATTTCAGGACCAGCATTTACAGTTAATATGGTTGCTGGTGAAAATTTAGCACTACATAAAGCGATTTATGAAGCACCTGCTGGTTCTATAATTGTTGCACAATCAAATACAATGGATTATGCAGTAATTGGTGGAAATGTAGCTATGATAGCTTATAAAAGAGGCATTGTAGGTTTTGTAATCGATGGAGTTGTTCGTGATATTGCAGAAATTAGAGAAAATAAAATTCCAATGTTTGGACGTGGTGTTTTAGCAATGCCTGGATCTAAAAAACAAGCAGTTCCAGTAAATACACCAATAACAGCAGGCGGAATAAGTGTAAATCCTGGTGATATAATAGTAGCCGATGAAGAAGGAATCGCTGTTATTCCAAAAGATAGAGCCGAAGAAATATATCAAGAGTGCAAAGAAAAAGTGAAAAAAGAAGCTGCTTTGAGTTTTGAAGAATGGGTAGAAAGACACAAAAAAAATATAGATTCTTTTTATGAGTGATTTTTATAAAATAAACTATTTTAAATATTAAGAAAAGATTAGATTTTACTATCTTTTCTTAAAATGAATAGTATAACTTTTCTCAAAATAAAAAGAACGTTATATAAGATTTTAGAAAAAATATTATCATATCTAAAAATAAAATGCAGTTTTCCCAAAAAAGTATCTTTATCAACAGCACTATTTAAAAACCCTAAAGCCTTTGCTCCTTGAAAACAGTTGTTTTCATAAATAACTATAAAACCATCGTTTATGTTTAGATTTGGACAAATAAGAGATATTTCAGACTGATTTTCTCTTGCATCTTTTAGGCTAATTTCAAAGTTCTCTTTTAGTTTTAAAAGGTTTGCATATTTTGAGCAAAATGGACACTTTTTGTCGTAGTAGAGGGTTATTTTTTGTTTCAAGATTTAGATTTCTCAATATTTGCAAGGGCTTCTGATAATTCATCTTTATCACCATCTTTTAATACTTGGGCTAAATATTCATCTTTTATTTCTTTGCTATCTAAGTATTCAGAAATATCAAAATCTTTTAACTCTTTGTTTTTAAATTCTTCATAACCTTTGTCGAAATTTTCTGCAAAATCTTTATCTTTTGAAATACTAAGTTTATCTTTACTTTTTAGAGTCTTATTCATTTCACTATTAAGCTTTCTTTCTACTTTTTTTATATCTTCTTGTGGAAGAATATTTTCTGGAATAATATCTCTTGATAATAAAGTTTCTCTAACTGCTTTATTATTTGTAATATGCTCATTTGATATTTCGATTTCTATTTTCATTTGCTTTTCTTTTGCATTGTAAATAGTTATTTCAGTAGCAAAATCTTTTGCTTTTAAAAGTATTGTTGGCATATAATCAGCCAATGGTTTTATTTTAGTTATTCCCCATTTATCTTTCATTTCTTGTGTAGTATGATTAAAAAGTGCTTTATCTCCTTTACTTCTAATAAAAGCAAAGTTTTCATCTTTTCCTGTTTGTTCAAAAATTACTTTTGATAACTCTTTTTCTGTTTCAGATAATTTTCTTCTAGCTTGAATTCTTTCAAGTTCTAGTATTCTTTGTTCAATTAATTCTGCTTTTCTTGTTTGTATCGCAAAATATGTTTGTGCAAAAGCAATAGATTGTTTTTTACTATCTCCATTTTGTGCAATAAGATAACAAGCATATCGAGTAAGCATTATGTCATCTATTTCTTTAGTCGCACCAGAGCCAATTTGAACCATTTTCCCGACGTCGGTAAAATGGTCTAAAATATTTTGATTAGAGAGTTCACAAGCTATTTTTGCTTTTAGAATTACATTCTTAAAGTTATCCCATTTTGTATATCCCAAAAGTTGTTGTAAATCTCTTGCAAACCAAAAATGAATACTGTCTTCTGTTTGATTAGAAACTGATTCAAAGTTATATGTTAGGCTATTTATAATTTCTGATTCCATAAACATTCCTTTTTTGATTTTATAGTAACATTAAAAATGATTTTTATTTCAAAATATGTCAATTTGTAATAATATTTTATTTATTCTATTTCATATAAGTTTTCAATAAATTATTCGTTTGTAACAAATAAATATCATTAGATATAACCTCTATAACTTCATCTAATTCTTTTATAAACCTCTTATCTGTTACGAATAAATATATTGCAACCTCTTTTTTTGCATCATTAAGAATATCAATATTTTTATATTTTAAAACAAGACGTAATTCTCTATTATAAGTAAAATTTACCAAATTAAAAACTCTTTTTAATTCAGCTGAGGAATAAAGCATATTTTCTAAATAACAATTTCTTAATTTTTCAAAAAAGTTTAAATAATCTGATGCATATTTCTTCAATATTTCATCTTTATCTTCATCATCTGGTGTATTCATCTGTAAAAATTTATAATCTGTTTCTATAATATAGTTTAATTTTAAATATAAATTTTCTAACTGTGCCTTTATTCTTTCTAATTTTTTATTATGAAAATGAATGTTTATTGCGACAACTGATGCAAGAGTTATCCCACTAATTTGAATTATTTCTGCTGTCATCGAAATCCTTTTTTGATTCTTCTATATAATATTTTTTCTAAAAATTAATAAATTAATTTTAGTTATCTACACTCTGAACTAAAGCATTAAATTGTTCTTCCTCTTTTTCTTTAATTTTTTCAATAACTATCTTTACACATTCTTCAATCTCTGAGACATCCA
>JAQVLW010000042.1 GCA_028703945.1 Aliarcobacter sp.
TCACTTTAGTTAGAATTGCCCACAGAAAAGAAGTTTATTAAATACTTTACAATTTAATCTAACTTTAAGAAATGGTATGTAATACTTTCAATATAAAGATTAGGGGTCGATGGATTCCGAAGAGAGAGAAGAAATTTTCTTTCTATGCTTGGGACTTTTAAAAAGAAACAAGAAGGTAAGAGGTAGTGAGTCAAATCACAATGTGTCATATATAAAAAGGATTTATTATGAGAATTAATACAAACGTTTCATCATTAACAGCTCAAGATGCTGCACAAAATACTTCTAAAAGTATTACTGGTTCATTAGAAAAGTTATCAACAGGTTTAAGAATTAATAAAGCTTCTGATGATGCTTCTGGTTTAGCAATTGCTGATAAACTTAGAACTCAAGCAACTTCTATCAATCAAGGTATTACAAATGGTAATTCAGCTGTTTCATTACTTCAAATTGCAGATAAATCAATGGCTGAACAATCAAATATTCTTGATACAATCAAAGCTAAATTAATTCAAGCTAACACAGATACTACATCTGCTGATGGTAGAGAGTCTATCAGAAAAGATATTGTAAAACTTTTAGAGCAACTAGATAATATTGCTGAACAAACTAACTACAATGGTAATGTTTTACTGCAAACGTCAGCTAGCGATACAAATGCTTCTTCTGCATTGGCTTTCCAGATTGGTGAATCAAAAAATGATGTTATTAAAAATAATGCAATTCAATCAAATACAAATGGTTTAGGTGGTGGGGCAATTGCCATCACATCAGGTGGTGTAGCTGCTGCAACTGGTTCTAATGTTATCGCTCAAGGCGCTAGTATGGAAGTTAAAGAAAAAGTAGGTGGTGATATGGTATTTAAAACTGCTGTTGGTACTGATACAGGTTCTACTGGGCAAACTGAAAAACTTCAAGTTTCAGGAGTTATTGACTCAGTTACAAATGCCACAGGAGCTATGACTATTTCAGATGTAGATACTGAAACTGCAAAAGTTTTAGATGCAATCGTTGCTGCAAGTGGTGCTTCTGGAGGACTTACAGGTAGTGCTTCAGCTGGATATACTCTTGCAAGTGGTACTAAGCTTGATTTAGGTGGATTAAATGTAAGTAAAATGACTCTAACTACTTCAGCTTCTGATAATGGTATAACTCTTAACTCTACTGCTACAGACACAGTTAAAGTTAAAAATCTTGACAAAACAACAGATGGAAATGTATATATTACAGGTGGTGATATTAAAGGTGGTGATTTATTATCTTCATTAGCTGCATTAACGGAAGGTCAGTTAACGAAAACAACTGCTGATAAATTCCAAAATATAATAGATAATGCACTAACAGATTTAAATGGATATAGAGGAGATATAGGTTCGACTCAAAACCAAGTAGAGTCTGCTGTTAGAAACTTAATGACTCAAGCTACAAATGTAAAAGCAGCTGAATCTATTATTAGAGATGTTGATTATGCAGCTGAGTCTGCAAACTTCAACAAACAAAACATCATTTCTCAAGCTGGTGCTTATGCAATCAGTCAAGCAAATGCTGTTCAACAAAATGTTCTTAAATTACTTCAATAATCTAAAAATAAGTATTAAAGTAGTGATTTTATATCACTACTTTATACACTTTTAGTTAATTCCAAACTTTCTATATATGCATCTGCTATCTTTAATAATTGTTTACAAAGTAGTCCTTGTAAATTTTTAATATGTTCTTTTTTATTTGAAAGCTTTTCTAAATTAAAAAAATAAAAAATATAGTGTATTACAAAACTAAAATAATTATTAAGAATTTTTTGTAAATCATAACAAACATATCCTTCACAAAAATTTTCTTGAATTTCATGAAGTTTTAATTTAAATTGATCTTCATCTAATTTTTTTATCTTTCCAAATTTTTTTATTACATTTTTAATTTTTTTAGCATCTTCGAGTTTATTATTTATAATTTCTATATCATTTTTATTAAATTCTTTTGTAGATAATAAATTCAAATAATTTTTAATACTTTTATATAAATTCTTTTTACTATTTATATTCTCTAAATTTTTATATTCTTCAGTTTTATAAGGTAGTGTACCTTGAAAAAAAGCTCCATTTGAAAAATTATATATATCAAGACTAACTTTATTTCTTAAATTTTTTATATGACTTTCCAACTGTCTTATTGAAGTCATATATAGAGGTAAAGTTTTAACTTCTTCTATCAAATTACCTTTTATAGGAATAATATTTTTTCTAAAACTAAATACTTCATTTGATAACTCTTTTTTCTCTTTTGTTGCCTCATTACTAATATACCCATCATAATGTGATTTTCCAGTTTCTGGATCAAGAGACATATCAATTCCTAGCATACATATTTTTCTAAATCCTAATATAACAGATAATACGAATGCAATTTCTCCTACTGATGGTGAAGTTAAACTTCCTAATCTCTCTTTTGCTCTAAACATAGCTTGAAAAACGTAAATATTTTCTTTATTAAAACTATTATATATTTTTTCATCTAGATGAGATGAAAAAAGAAAAAAAGTATCTTTAAAAAAAGATATATCTTTAAGTTCTAAAATCGTATCATAAACCCCAACATCTCCTTCGTCATACTGAACTATTACATCTGGTTTGATATTGTGTTTTTCTAAAAACGGCATGGTTCCATAAACTGCGATTATAAAAAAATTATTCTTTTGTTTTTTTATAAATTTTATTTTATTTTGAAGAGAAGGACCTGCTCCTAAAATTAATACTGGTAAAGATGACAAAAGTTCGACTTCTCTTATTTTTGATATATCAATATACTTATACTCTTGTATTGCATTAATAAATGTTCTTTTCAAACTCATAAGTTCTCTATCATAAGAATATAAATAATGCCCCTGTGAAGTAAGCATTGTTTGAATAGAATTTATATATAAATTACAATTTTTACTAAACATAAAAAATTTTATATAATGATTATAAAAAAAGGTTTGCATATAATTTAATGAAAATTTCTCATAAAATTCACTTTCATTATTTGCGATATAAAATATAAGTTCACTTTTATTAGCAATTTCTGCATAATCTGTAACAAATAAAGATAATCTAAAAAGTTCTAAGGAAGGTTCTATGATGTTATATATTTTTGCATTTATTTCTTTATGAATTATTGGAATATGTATTCCAAGTCCAACTCCAAAAACTATATAATTGTAAATTTTACTAAACACTTCTTTTTTCGGTAGATTGTTATTTACATAATGTAGAATATTAGAAATTCCTAAAATCGCTGAGGACTCAATATTTGAATTTTTAACACGTTCTATAACTTCATCCTCATATTGATAGTCATAAAAAGTTTTGAATGTATTTATCTTTGTATCAAAATTTAAATCATTTATAATTAAACGTGAATAATTAATTGAATTTTCATTATATAACCAACTGTTTTTTTCATTATCGAATACATCAAAATAGTTATCATTATATTCTAAAATATATTTTTGAGAAATATGATTTAAATTTAACGCTTCTTCAAAAAGTTTAATTTTTTTATATAGATTATTATCTACTTTTTCTAAATAAGATATATTTTTTTGATATAAATTTATCGCATTTTCATGTATTTTATTCACTTTTACCTCTTTTATTTTATAATATCTATAAAACCCCAATTCAGTTTCATACCACCTGCTAATTGAATCTTTTCATTCTCAGTATTTATAGTATAAGTATTAATACCTTTACCATCATAAATAAAATCTTTTTCTGTTATGAATTTATAATATTTTAAGTTGCTAATTTTAGAGGAAATCCATTCATCAAAGGTAGTTTTCGAAAATGTATTATATATTAAATATAAATTATCTTTTGAACTGTCTCTTGTCTTATCTAAAACTTTTGTTAATAAATCAACGTCATGATCAAAATTAATTAATGCAGAAATAATTATTCTTCCATTTTTTTTAGTTACTCTTATCAGTTCATCAATAGCTTTTTGTGCATTCTCAATAAATGATACTACTACTAAACAAACCGTCAAATCAAAACTATCTTCTTTATAAGGTAAGTTATAGATATTTCCAACCTCAAAACTGAAATTTTTATCTTTATTAATATTTTTTGCAATCTCTATTGCTTTTTCATTATAGTCAAGTAAATTGTAGTTTGCTTTATTGTAAAGCTGATTCAAATGGAAGCTTGCCTTACCACCTCCACAACCAATATCAGCAATCTCGATATTTCTATTCTTAAAACCTGATTTTTTTAATAATTCCTCTAGAAATTTTTGTTGCTCACTCTTTTCTATATTATTAAAATATTTATTTACTAGTTTTTCATCTTTATTAAATGCTTTTTTATAATTATCCACATCTAACTCCTTATAGGGTAAATCCATCATCTACTACAATGTTTTGACCATTTACCCATAAACTTAAATCACTTAATAAAAAGACAAGTGCCCCTGATAAATCAGATTTATCAAGCATACCTTTGTTTAGACACTGTTCTTTATACTGTTCTAAAAATATCTCATTTTGATTGTCAAAAATTCCGCCAGGACTTAGTGTATTTACTTTAATATTTTGACCTTTAAAATATTTAGCCATATATTTGGTGAGATGAATAAGTGCTGATTTTATAGCAGCATATTCAACAGGAGTAGTCATTAATGTATTGTCATAAACTTCAAACTTAGGAGCAATAATCCCATAAATAGAAGATATATTTATTATATTTCCATATCCTTGTTTTTTAAAAAAAAGAGCCGTTTGTTGAGAGGTTAAAAAATATCCTCCAAGATTTAAAGATAAATTTTCTTTAAAATCTTTATATTCAACTTCGAAAAAACTTCTTCCATAGTTTTTATTTCTTGGGTATGCATTGTTAACTAAGGCATCAATTCTTCCATATTTTGAAGAGATTTTATCAATCATTTTATTTATAGATTTTTTAGAGCTAATATCAAGTTTAATAAAGTCAATATTTTTGCTATTCAACTCTTTTTGTAGAAGTTTTTGAGTATCTTTTCCAATCTGTTTATTTATATCTGCAATAATAGCAATACCTTTTTGCTCAACTACTGCCTTAATAAACTCTTTTCCAAGAAGACCTGCTCCACCTGTTACTATTACTACTTTATCTTTTAACATTAATTATACTTTCGAAATACTGGTTTAATTGTCTTACCATTAAGATATTTTTCATATCCCTCATCAACTGCTTTTTTTAATACTTCAAAACTCTTTTTTAAAGCATCTTTCGTAAACTCTAATTCCTCTTCTCTATGAGAGTAACTTAGTGCAATCCAAGGAATTAAAACACCATTTTTTATCATCTCTTGTGCAAATAGAGTCCTAAGTCCTAAACAATTTTCTCCATTTTTATTGAAAGTTAAAAAGTATGGACTGCACTCTATTCCTGAAGCAATAAAGTTTTTCTCGATACCATACTCTTTTGCTAAATCATTCATAAGTTTTATAAGTTTAGCTCCATACTCCCAAAGATGAGATACTACGTCATTTTTTTTCATAAATTTCATAGTTTCAATAAAAGCACCAAGTCCACACATCTCCGCTCCATGAGTTGTAGAGAGTAAAAAAAGTCTTTCACTCCCTTCATTTTCAATAGAGCCTAAACTCATAATCTCTCTTTTCCCTGCTACGGCTGCAACTGAAAAACCATTTGCCATAGCTTTTCCATAAGTTACTAAATCAGCTTCAATTTCATAATATTTTTGAGCACCTTGTAAATGCCATCTAAAACCTGTAATCATCTCATCTAAAATAAATACAGCTCCATATTTAGTACAAAGCTTTTTTACTTTATGTAAGAAGTTATCCTTCGGATGCTCTATACTTGAAGGTTCTAAAATAACACAAGCTATCTCATTTGGATAATGTTTAAATAGTTTTTCTAAACTCTCAATATTATTGTAGTGAAAAAGTTTAGTACTTTCAATATCTTTTTGTGAGATTCCTTTTGTAATTACTGTTGAACCAATAAACCAATCATCATAAGAAAAAAATGGATGTTCTATGCATCTTGCTATTAAATTTCTATTTGTATAAGCACGTGCTAGTTTTACTGCAGCTGTAGTTGCTGTTGAACCATTTTTGGTAAACTTAACCATATCAACATTAGGAATTAAATCTACTAAAAGTTCTGCAGCTTCAAGCTCTATCATAGATGCTCTTGTTAAGTTATTTCCATTTAATATTTGTTCTATAGCTGCATTGTTTACTTGTTCATTCGCATATCCTAAGTTAACTGCACGAAGAGCCATTCCATAGTCTAAAAATTTATTTCCTTTATCATCATAGACATAAGCACCTTTTCCTTTATGCAAAATTTGGGGAGCATTTGAAGGATATTGATCAAAACCTCTTGAATAAGTATGTGCTCCGCCGGGGATAACTTTTAAAAGCCTATCTTGATAAGTCATTATTATCTCCTGCTAAAGCTTCCAACTCATATAATATATTTAAAATTTTATAATCTTTCTCTAATGTGTTAGGAAAATGTTTTCTATTTTTTTTATTAATAGCTTCTATAAAAGTTTTAATTTCATTTATATATGGTTCTTCTGGATTTATATATTCTTTTTCAATTGTCCCTTTTTCAAAAGATATTATTTCCCAACTCTTCATTTCTGTATTAATATATTTAATACTATTTGAATCAGAACTATAAACGATTTCACCTTTTTCACCTAAAATTCTTATATCTCTTACTGCTTTGGGTTGAGAAATAACTTCAACTGTTAAATTTCCTATCATCCCCTTTGGATACTCTAAAATACAGTGATAAATATCATCAATATTAGCATTCATATTGGTTAGTTTTCTTTTTATACAAGCTAGGGGTTTAGAATCCCCAAAGATATCATTTAACCAAGTTAATTCAAAAGGAACTATTTCTCTACAACCTCCTGTATCTCTGTTTGATACATAAAAATCTTCAATCTTTTCCCAAGGGTGCCAATCAGGTAAATATTGTCCACTTTGATAATTAAAGTTTAAAGGCTTTCCTATAACTTCTTTTTGAATTAATTCTTTTATTTTTTTAGGAGCCGGGAAAAAACTCATAGTACATGATGGCACAATTACAAGAGAATTATCTATCTCTTTACTTAATTGTAGAATTTTTTCACTATCTACAACACTTGCTTCAATAAAGCAATTAATATTTTTATCTTTTGCTAAATTTGCATATTTCATATGTAAATTTGGTGGAGTTGATATAATAAATACATCTGGATTAAAAGAGTGTATTGCTTCATCAAAATCTGTAAAGGTCTCTATTGCATATTTTGTGTTTACCTCTTTTGCTCTTTCTATTTTAGGATCGAAACCTACTATCTCTTTTTCATTTAAGGCTTGGAGATTTCTTACTCTTCTTTTTCCCATAGAACCTAAACCAATAACTAAAAACTTCATTTTAAATATCCTCTTTAAATTTTACTTTTGCTGCGCCACCTATATGATTTTCATATTTTATTTGTGCTTGCTTATTTATTTCACAAATACTAGGCTCTTCTTCTAAAAGTTTCATAACATCTAAACTTGAAAAGTTTTTATTTTGTGTATAAAGCTTTTCAAATATAATTTTAAAAAATTCAAAATCTTCTTCATAATCTAAAGTCATTCTAATATTTGGCTTATTAAAAATATTTTCTGCTTCTAAATACTTAACATTAAAGTGATTTGTTGAGGTAAAATATCCTCCCCAAACTTCTGTATCTTCTTCATTTTTTAGTTCAAGTACTTTTTCTAAAGCTTTTGTTTTAAGTCCAGATGAAGCAGCACCTAAGGGAAGATTTTTTGTAAAGATAACATCAACTAGTGTCTCTTTTTTTAACTCTTTAATTGTTATATCAATAAATTCAGGGAAACATAGAAGATCATCCCCATCTACTATAACTACAGCATCTAACTTGAAAGCTTTTGCTGTATCATAGTATCTTTGTAATTTATCATTTTCACTACCTCTAAAAAATTTTATATTTAAGTTTGCAGCAATTTTTTCAAAAACATCATCCCTTTTATCAATTGATGTTGAAATAATTATTTCATCAGCTAGTTTTGACATTTTTAACCTTGATACTAAATGTTCAGTAACATTTTTATCAAAAATTGGTTTTATGACTTTTTCTGGAAATCGTGAGGCTTTTTCTCTAACTGATAATAATATCCCAACTTTCATTCTTTTCTCTTTTATATGAATTTTTCTATCATTAAAGCTTCATCTTTAACAATAGTTTGTTTTGTAACTCTTCCAATAATTAGTTCTTGATTATCAGGAGTAAGTCCTACATCACATCTTTTAGCAATAATCATATCTTTTGTAATTACTTCTCCTTCTTTAATATCACAAGAAGCGACTAATCTTTTTCTTACAACCTGTCTATATCTTAAGGTTGCATCATTTAAATCTTTAAAATATGGTGTTCCTAAAGCAATTTCTGTTGCTCTAATATTTTCTACAAACTCTTTAAAATCATCTGGGTTTAAAGCTGACTCAAAATCTTCACTTTTATCTTCTCTATTTAAAGTAATATGTTTTTCAATATATGTTGCACCAAAACCAAGTGATAACATAGGAATTATTTTTGCTAATCTATCTCCACCGTCAATATGGTCTGCAAGTCCTACTTCTACATTAAAAGTCTCTTTTAATGTTTTTAATAAAGAGATATCTGTCTCTTCAAGTTTTGTAGGATAGTTTTGGAATCCATGAAGAAGGATGATACGGTTATTATTATTTTTTCTAAAAATATTAATAACCTTTTCAATTTCAGCTAAGTAAGCTCCACCAATTCTAAATAAAGTTTTTTTACCAGTTTTCGCAATTGCTTCAAGCATATCAATTTCTGCAAAACAAGCAGGTGATACAATATAGAATTCTGGATTTAATCTATCCTGGCTAAATTCTAATGATTGAATATCATTTGGCATAATGCATAATTGAATATCAATCTCTTTAGCAACTTTAGCTAACTCTTCCCATTGTTCATTTGTAGGGTTTATATCTTCAAGATATTTATATACATTTAAATCTTCTCTTCCTGCTGATACTTTTCCTTCACCATTTCCATAATAAGTTACCATATAGTTTGGTAAATCTGTTAAGTGAATACTAAAAGAGTCTGCTCCTGACTCTTTTGCTTTTTTCATTAATTCAATTGCTTGAGATATTTTTCCATCGTGTCCCCAAGCTAGTTCTGCAATAATATGTGTTTTATTCATTATTTCCCTTTTTATTCTGATACAGGTAAATAACATTTACTACACATGTTAATATCCATATATTTACCTTCTAAATGTTTTTTTCTAATATTTGTATATGCTTTTGAATTCCAAATATCTTCTAGTTTTTCATTTTTCCAATTTCCAACAATATATTCATCTTGGTCATCAACACAGCATACCGTTACATTTCCATTATATTTTAAGAACATTCTTTGGAATAGTTGTTCACAGTAGAATCCTTTAACTACTTCATATTTTTCAACGTTGTCATAATCTCTTTCAACATAGAATCCATACCCCACTGCATCAACAAGATTCTTCCACATGGCTTTTAAGCCTTCAAATTGGGCAATCCACTCATCTGTCTTATACATAACCATAGATACTCTAACATGTGTATTAGGGTATTTCTCATTTCTGATTTTAAGGAATTCATGTAAATTGTTTACAACTGTTCCCAAAGAAGTACCTTTTCTCTGTATTTCATATATATCAGGTGATATGGAATCAAAAGAGATAAAAAGCTTATCAAGACCAGCTTCTAGTAAATCTTCTCCTATTTTTTTATTTAACATTGATCCATTACTATTCATCATTACATCAATAATTCCAGCTTCTTTTGCATATTTTACTTGCCAAATAACATCTTTATGAAGTAAAGGTTCTCCTAAATAGTTAAGTTTTATACTATACACTCCATTCTCTACGGCTTGATCAATTATTTTTTTATAATCGTCATTACTCATATAACCTTGAGCCGAGAATTGATGCTTTTCTAAAAGTATTGTCCTTGGGCACATAGGGCATTTTAAATTACAAACATTTGTAGTCTCAATGTCTAAATGTAAAGGGAATTCTGAAAGAAATTTGTTTTTTGGGTAATCTACCCATTTTTGTCTATATTCAAAGTATTCTTTTGGTTTATTTTTTTCCCAATCTGTTGAGTATATTATTTCATGATATGATTTATTTGCATCATACTCTTCTTCTTTTAAATTCATTTAATTCCTTATAAGTTGTTAAATTCTATTTGTGCTTGTTCAAAATCACTTATTCTTCCAATATCTAACCAATATTCATGAATAGGAAAAGATAAAACTTTTTTTTGTTGCCCTATTAAAATATTAAATAATGTTGGCATATCAAAAAACTCATTTTTCGGAATATATTCAAAAATATTTGGAGATAATACATAAATCCCAGCATTTACAAAAAATTTCTTAATTGGTTTTTCAACTATAGAAGCGATACTACTATTCTCTATTTCAATAACTCCATAAGGCACTTGATATTCATATTCTCTGACACACATTGTTGCATTTGCATTGCCAAAACAGTGAAAATCTAATAAATTTGAGAAATTTATATCTGTTAATAAATCGGCATTCATAACAAAAAACGGATCATTTGGTTGTTCTTCTAAAAGACTTAAAGCTCCTGCTGTTCCAAGTCTAGTACTCTCTTCAACATAATCAATATTTACTCCAAAATCACTACCATCTTTAAAATATTCTCTTATAATCTCAGCTTTATAGTTTAAACTTATTGTAATATTTACAAAACCATGTAATGCAAAATTTTTGATGATAGTTTCCAAAATTGGTTTATTCCCAACTTTTAACATAGGTTTTGGTATATCTTCAGTAAGAGGCCTAAGTCTTGTTCCTAATCCCCCTGCCATCAATATAACTCTATTTCTCTTTTTGGTTACATTCAATAAAGTTGTCAAATTTACAATATCTACTAAATAATTATTTTCATCAACAATAGGAATTTGATAAACTTGATTCTTTATTGCTTTTTGAATAATTTTTTCTTTTGACTCATCAATTAAAGCAACTGTTGGATTCTTAAAATATAAATCTTTTATTGAGTCATCTAGTGTATAATTTTTTAAAAGCCCTCTTCTGATATCTCCATCATTTAATGTTCCTAAAAGTTTATTATTTTCATCAACGACTAAAGCTATTCTAATAGCTCCTTTGTCAATTACTTTTAAAGCTTCTTTTATTGTTATATTTTCTGTAATTAGTAAATGTTCAATATTCTTCATATTAGACCTTTAAATTATAAAATGATTTTTTCAATATATTTTCTAAATCTTTTGATTTTATTATTTCTAGAATTTTCTTACTTGCAATCCCATCACCATAAGGATTTTTTGACCCTTTTAATAAATCTTGGAAATCTTTAGAGTATAGTTTACTAAAAAATTTTAAAATAGAACTTTTATTTGCTTCACAATCTATAACACTTTCAGCTTTTATTCTTCCTTTTTGCCTATCTCCAATATTTATAGTTCCTATTTTAAAGCTTGGTGCTTCTAATAATCCACTTGAACTATTTCCTACTACAGCATCTACATATTGTAAAGCACTGAGATATCTTAGTTGTCCCAAAGAAGTAAAACCCACAGATTTATGTGGGTTTTTAGAGATATATTTATCTATCATTTGATTAATAATTCTTCCATCTGTATCACTATTTGCTTTTGTAAAAATTATATTTGTAACTTTTAATTCATCTATGGCATCTAAAAGTTCTTGAAATTGTTCCTTAGAAGTAGAGTCTTCTAAGGTTACAGGATGAAAGGTTACTAAAATATTTTTTTTATTTAATCTAAAATCTATTGATTTTTCAAACTCATCACGACTAAGAAGTTTTAATCTTTTTATATTTTCTATTCCCATACCACCAACATTAAAAACTCTATTTGGATTTTCTCCTAGCTGAATAACTCTATTTTTATACTCTTCAGTAGCAGTGAAATGAAGATGACTCATTTTTGTAATACTATGACGAATTGATTCATCAAATGCACCTTCTGTTGTCTCTCCACCATGAAGATGAGCTATTGGAATTTTTGCTATCATAGAAGCACTAGCAGCACTAAATATCTCATATCTATCACCAAGAACTATAACTATATCTGGGTTTAACTCATCATAAGCTTCTGCAAAACTTATTTGAGCTAAACCCATAGATTTTGAAATACCAATAGAAGTATCTGAAGATAAAAGCATTTCGATTTTTTTATTTATTTTAAACTCTTTTTCTATCTCTTTATATGTAAGTCCAAATTCAGGACTTAAATGCATTCCTGTAACTATAAGCTGAAGCTCTAAATCCTTATCAGATTCAATTTCTTTCATAAGCCAATAAAGTAATCCATATTCAGCTCTTGTACCTGTTACAACACATATTTTTTTCATATTAGTTCATCTTCATTATAATCTTTAGTCGCTATTGTTCCAACTATTTCATCCCATCGCATAGGATTTATTCCGTTGCCTGGTCTTTTTATAGTGATTTTTTCTTCTGTTAAAATCTCACCTTTTTTAATATTAAGTTTGGCAACAATAGATTTTCTAGCTATTTGCATATTTGGTATTTCACTTTTTGATGGTTTTTTAACGCTACTTCCAAGAGCTAACTCTATATTTCGAATAGCTTTTACCATAGCTTTTAGTTCATCTGGTTCTAAACTTGCCTTATGGTCTGGACCTTCCATCGTACAATCAAGTGTAAAATGTTTTTCAATACAACAAGCACCCAAGGCAACTGCAGCAATATCCACTTCTATTCCTAAAGTATGGTCACTGTATCCAAAAGCTATATCAAAACTATTTCCAATAGTCACCATTGCTTTTAAATTTACATCTTCCATAGGAGTTGGATACATAGTATTTGCGTGTAAAACAGTGATATTTTCTTTTTTAGTTCCTGCAAGAATCAAAACATCTAAAGCATCTTCAATTTCCCCTAATCTAGTCATTCCAGTTGAAAGAATTACTTTTTTATTTAGTTTCCCTATATGTCTAAGATATGGTAAATTTGTAATTTCCCCACTTGGTATCTTAAATATTTCAAGCCCTAAATCACTTAAAAGTTCTATACTATCATGGTCAAATGGAGTTGATAAAAACATAATATTTTTAGTTTTACAATAAGAGATAAGTTCTTTATGCGTTTCCAAATCAAGTTCAAGTTTTTTTATCATATCAAATTGTGATTCTGAATTATTAGTAGTTTGTTTTTGATAATCTGCTTTTTGAGCATTTTTTGATACAAGATTTTCAGCTTTAAATGTTTGAAATTTAACTGCATCAGCACCTGAATCACCCGCTACATCAATTAGTTTTTTTGCAAGTTCCAAAGAACCATTATGATTTACCCCCGCTTCTGCTATTATAAACACTTTTTTCATTTCACTAAACTCCCAGCTTTTATAAAACCTTCTATTTCTATACCTTGTTTTGAAGTGGCATTACTTCCAAAAAAACTATTTTCTTTTACAATAATTCCACCATTTATTACACTTGCTGTTGAAATATGGCAATTATCTTCTACAATGCAATCATGTTCTATAAGTGCTTTTGTATTTATTATACAATTTTTACCGATTTTTACATTTGCATTTATAAGTGCATGATGCATAATAATGGTTCCTTCATCTATAAACGAATGTTTAGAAACATACGCTATGGGAGAAATTATCACGGGTAAATTAAAACCTATTTGTTTTAATTTATTATATATTTTAACTCTTATTTTATTTGATTCTATTTGTCCAACGGTAATAATTGCATTTTTACAAGTTTTAAAAATAGTTCCTAATTCATCATCACAAGCAATAATCTCATAATTCAAAAGCTTTTTACCTATGTTTTCTTTGGTATCTATTATTCCAATAATTTTATATTTATTTGTCTGTTCTATAACATCAATAACACTATGGCAATGCCCGCCACCACCTATTAAGATAATGTTTGATTTCATTTTAATTTTCCTAAAAACTCAACTAAATCTATATTTAATTTACTAAAAGCAAATGTTTTATTGCCTAAGTCTTTTAAACTTGCTCCTATATGATAAACTTCATTATTATCTATAAGTAAAAATCTATCATGAAACTTAGTTAAATTCTTTAATTCTATATTTGAATACTGTTTATTATATTTTGCAACTGCTAATGACAACTGTTTTGAGATATTTTGAGTATAAATTTCCACTTTTATATTTTTATTATTTGAAAGTAGTATTAAAGTAGTTTCATCTATATAGTTATCTATTAAAATTAAACTTTTTTTTGCTTGCTTTATTAGATTTGTTACAAATAAATAGGCATCAAAAATTTCTCCATTGTAAAATATACCTTGTTTTAGTTCTAATGTATTGTTTGTTATTTTTGATTTTATAAACTGCATATCATTTTCAAGATTTAATAATCTTTGTTCTGTTATTTTATGAGTGTTTATAACATAGCCATTTGTAATATATTCTTTTAGAACTGTTGTTGTCCACTGACGGAATTTTGTCGCTTTTTTACTATTTGCTCTATATCCTATAGAAATAATTACATCTAGATTGTAGTGTGAAACATCTCTAGTAACTTTTCTATTCCCCTCTTTTTGAACTATCCGGAAATTCCGGATAGTTAGGTTTTCATATAACTCTTCTTCTTTGTATATAGCTTTTATATGGTCATTTATTGTTCTTACATCTTTATCAAAAAGTTCTGCTATGTGTTTTTGTGTGAGCCATATTGTTTCATTATCTACAGATATTTTTAATTCTATTTCACCATCTGAATATATAGCTATATTTTTATTTGTGTCCATTTACACCCTAACCGAACTTGGAATATTTACAACTCTTTCTTCTAAATATTTTGCATTTTTTAAATCTGTTTTTTGGCAATCTTTAAACATTTCAAGTTCATTCATAAGTTTCCAAATAGGTCTTGTCATTACGCCATTTTTATTTGTAAAATTCAAAAATTCATTTCTTTGATTTACATCATCTAATAAAACTGCTTGAAGCCAATAGTTTGATTTTGAATCTTTTGGTTCAATTATAAAATTTATATTATTTGTTGAAAAAAACTCTTTATATTTGATTGTCAATTCTCTTTTTGAAGCTAAGAACTTTTCTAATTGTTCAAGTTGAGCTACTAAAAGAGCAGCATTAATATTTGGAAGTCGATAGTTATATCCTATTTCATCATGTACATATTCATATGGATGTGGGATTTTTGCTGTTGTAGTGATATATTTTGCTCTTTTGGCTATTGCTTCGTCATCTGTTACTATTACTCCACCACCACCTGAAGTTATGATTTTATTACCGTTAAAAGAAAAGGCTCCAATTTTTCCAAAAGTTCCTGTATGTTTATCTTTATAATAACTACCTAAACTTTCCGCTGCATCTTCAACTAGAATAATATTCCACTCATCACAAATCTCTTTTATTTCATCTATTTTACATGAATGCCCAAAAGTATGCATAGGAACACATGCTTTTATAGTTTTACCAGTTGTTTTATTTACGCACTTATTTTCAATAATTTCACAATTTGTTTCTAAAAATGTTTTTAAAGAATCTGGACTTAAACCCATCGTATCTAAATCAACATCAACAAATATAGGTTTTGCTCCAATATAACTAATTGCATTACAAGTTGCTATAAAAGTAAGTGCTTGAGTAATAACTTCATCATCTTTTTTTACATCTGCTAACAATAAAGAAATATGAAGTGCAGCTGTTCCATTTACAGTAGCTATCGCATACTTACTTCCCACAGTTTTCGCAAACTCTTTTTCAAAAGTATCTACATATTTACCAACACTTGATACAAATGTAGAATCTATACAATCATTTAAATACTTTTTTTCATTACCAATAAATCTTGGTTCGTGTAAGGGTATAAAATCATTTGTATTAAATGTTTGTTTTATAAAATCAACTACTTTTTGCATATTACATCTTTCCATCAAGATATTTACCTGTTTCTTTATGTCCAAAATCAGGAATCATTGTAAAAAATTCTTTTACAATATCTTCTTTTCTCCACGATAAATTTGATTTAAAATTTTCGATAGTTTTTTCAAAATGGTTTAATTTATCTTCATCAAATAAAGCTTCGTTTTTAATAATCCCAAGATTTTCAAATTTAGCCATATCTAAAACTTCTTTATCTGTAAAAAACTCTTCAAAATCTTTTTCACCCGTTGTATCACTAGCAGTGAATAAACATGGCCATTTCCCAAGTGCTGGTAAAGTTTTTGCTAATTCTCTAGCTTCATCTTCATCTTTACATAAATATGGCTCAAAACCTAGATTTTTCAAATATTTTACAGCAATATCAGCAAAAGTAATAAGATGTAAATTTTCACTTAATTTTGGGAAAAATATATCTCTATTTTCACCAAAAATACAAGACATAAGACAAAGTTCTCCACTTTCTTGAGGAATTACAAAATATCTTTTTATATCATTTGGAGCAACTATTGGTTGATTTTTTTGAATTCTTTGATTAAATCCATGAAGTAAAGATCCATCACTAAAAGCTACATTTGCAAATCTTGCCATTGAAACATTTATTTGTTTTGATTTTCGCATTACAAACATTTCCATAATTCTTTTACTTGCACCCATCATATTTACTGGATTTGCGGCTTTATCTGTACTTACACAAAAATATTTTTTAGTTCCATTTTCAATTGATTGCTGTAAAGTTTTATCCGTATTAAAAACATTAGTTTCAATCATTCTCATAAGAGTAAATGGATCTTTTTCACTTCTTACATGTTTAAGAGCCGAAAGATTTAAAACATAATCATATTTTCCATCTGCTTTAATGAATGCATCATATTCAACACTTCCAATATCAAGAGCAAATGTAGCAAAATCTCCATCTATGTAACCAAAACTACTTCTTATGTCTCGAACTAATTCAACCATATTATTTTCACTAATATCAACCACATGAAGTTTTTTTGGATTTCGTTTAAATATCTCTTTTGTTACCGCTTGCCCAATACTTCCAGCTCCACCGATTACCAGAAAAGACGAAGTAGATACTGCTTCTTTTAATTCTTTATCATATTTATTTATATCTTCTACAAAAAGCTCTATTGTTCTACCTATTAAATTTAATATTTTGTTCATTTTAATACCATAAATAAATTTCTTCACTATAATACCAAAGATAACGTTTAAATAATATCATCTTAATTATTTTTTGTTAAAATTTTACTCATATATAAGAACCTAGGATATAAAATGCAAAACAATTCAATCCCTCAAGATATTATAAAAATTCAAAAAAAATTAGCATCTTTAGAAAAGGATTCAAGAAATTATAAAAAATATACAAAAATACTTGCAAAACATATTAAATCTTATACAATGAGAAAAAGAGTGAATTCTCACATAAAAACAATAGAAAGTATTGAAAAAATTGAACAAG
>JAQVLW010000087.1 GCA_028703945.1 Aliarcobacter sp.
ACTGCTTTTTTGTTTGAGGCTGTGATTGTAAATATATCTATATCTTCATTTGTAGTTAAATCTATTCCAGATTTTATTTGAGATTTTTCTATAGTTTTTATTCTATCTCTTATCATCATGGCGTCTTCAAATCTAAAATCATTTGAGTATTGAAGCATCTTTTCATTTAGTTTTGAGATTAGTTTTGTTTTATTGTAGATGTATTCTAGTGCATTTTCTACAATTTTTGCGTATTCTTCTTTTGAAATTTTATTTTCACAAGGTGCAAAACACTTTTTTATTTGATGGAATAAACAAGCACTTTTGCCTTTTACACAAGATTTTTTTTGCACTAATGGAACTATTTCATAGATACTATCAAGCATATCTTTTGCGCCACTTGAATATGGTCCAAAGTATTTGATATTTTTGCCCTTATGGATTTTTCTTGTGATTTCAAGTCGTGGGAAATCTTCACCATAATCAATCACTATATACGGATAGGTTTTGTCATCACGAAGTAAAATATTGTATTTTGGTTTTAATTGTTTGATTAAAGAATTTTCCAAAATCAAAGCATCATGTTCATTTGGAACAACTATCCATTCGCAAGACTTAACTTCACTAATCATTTTGTAAATTCGTGGTCCTAATTTATCAGCAGGTAGAAGTTTTGGAGTAAATTTAAAATATGATTTAACTCTATTTTTTAGAACTTTTGCTTTTCCAATGTAGAGTAAATGACCGTTTTTATCGAAATATTGATAAACACCAGCATCAAAGGGAAGTTGTTTGAGTTTGTCTTGTAGATTCATGGTGAAATAATACCCGAAACAGTTTAAATCTCTCTTTTAGCTATTAGCTTCAAACCAAAGTTTACAAAAACTATCGTAAATAATTTTGTAGTGTTTTAGTTTTATTTTGTGATAACTTTTTTTAGTTTTAAAATAGCTATTTAAGACTATTTTTTCTTCATTTTTGTTCAGTTTAAACTCTATACAAATAGATGCTAAATCAAAAAAACTATCATTCATTCCTGCATATTCCCAATCAATTATTTTAAAACCAGTTTCATTGAAAATTATATTTTTAGGGTTTAAATCATGATGGGTTAACACAAAATTGTATTTGTATTTTTTTAGTATTTGTAAACTTTTATAACAGCTGTTTATTAGTTTTTTACTTTTTTTATTTGTTAGTTTTTGTGAATAATTTTTTAAATCTAAAAGTAAATTATACGGTTTTTCTTTTATTTTAAATTTATGAAATTTTTTTACTTTTAGAATTAACTCTTTTAGTTCAAAATTTGATAATTTAGTTTTATGAATACCTTTTTCATATTCATAAATCATAAATTCTTTATTTAAAAAAATAGGTTTTGATGCTATATTTTTTTTATAAGCTTTTTTTTGGATTTTATATTCAAATTCACGGCTTATATTTACGCTTTCATTTGATTTAAAAACTCTTATTACATAAATTTTTTTTGTGGTTTTTAGAAGATAACTTATATTATTAAAACCTTGATTTTTTAATAATTCAAGGTTTAATAACTCTTCTTTGAAAATATTATATTTCTTTAATTTTTCAATTGTCAAAATTTAGATACTCTTTTTTCCATTGTCTATAAGCAATTATTGCAAGAAGTGTGTATATCAAAAATAATATAGCTGTTAAATAAAAACCTTTATGAATATAAATATAAATTGAACTAGTATCAATTACAACCCAATAAAGCCAGTTTTCTAATACTTTTTTAGTGAGCATATATGTAGCAAATACGGCAAATACTGTTGTGAAAGTATCCAAATACGCAAAATCAGCGCTTGTATAATTTGCCATAAAATAACCCAAACATAATGAAGTAATTATTAATATAAATATAATCTTTAAGTTTGTAAAAAAACTATAACTAATGATTTTAAGTTCTTTTTCTATTTTTCCACTATTCCCATATTTCCATGAATACCAACCATAAATAGCCATTATTAAATAAAAGATATTTAAAGCACTATCCATTAAAAGTGAAGCATCAAAAAATAAAATACTATAAATTAATGTACTAAAAAATGCAGCTACCCAACACCAAAGATTTTGTTTAATAGCAAGTAATAAATAACTAACTGACAAAAAAACAGCTAACATTTCCCAAGAAGTCATATATTCTATGGCTTCTTGAATATTACTTATAAAATTTTCTATTAGATTTCCTTTATTTTAGAAGTTTTTTTATGCTATCTTCTATTGATTTATGTGTAGTTGTAGATGCATATCTATTGCGATTATTAGTCTATTAAATCTTTAATTCTTGATTCAAGTGTTTTAATAACATCATTTAAATCATTTATTCTTTTTATTTTTTCTCCATTTGTTTTAGTTAAAAGGTCAAGTTCTTTTTTTGTGGCAGCAATTTCTATATTGGCTTCTTTATTTTTTTCTAAAAGTATTTTTTTTTCTTGTTTTAGAATAGCTACATTTCTTGAGTATTCATCTGCCTCTTTACTTTTTAGAGTCATATGCCCTTGGTATTTTTCATCGATATTATGCATTTGTATTTCATAATGTTCAAGTTGTCTTTGTCTACTCATAGTTTTTGCTTTTTGTTCTTCTAATTCTTCTTGTAATTTAGGAATATATAACTCTAATTGTTTAAGTTTATCATTTAGTTCAATTACAAGTTTTTTATATGTAAACTCTTTTTTATTAAATTCTTGAATTGTTTTTATAACTTTTTTCTGAAATTCTCTTTTTTCATTATTCTCTTGAGTTGTAGAAAAACCAATAGTTATATACTCATCTTTGTGATTTGATTTTATTTTAAAAATTGTATTTTTTAAATAAAAAGCTTCTTTGTATTTTGTAATAAATTTAGTATTTCCCGTCCAAATCTTACCTTCTTTTAGAATTTCCCATGTCTCATCAATTGATTGTTTAGTTACATCTGGATGAATAAGTTCGTTAAAATTTATATTTTTTAATTCATCAAGAGTATATTTTGAAGTAAGTAATAAACTTTTATTTGCAAAAGAGATAACACCATTTTCGTCCATTTTATAGATTAATGCCACACCATCAACAGCATCTAAATATGTTTGAAGTTCTTTTTGTTTATCTTGAAGTTGTGTCTCAAAATAGCTTTTTTCACAAACTTCAGTTATTTTTTTTACAAGAATAGTTGTGTCTATTGGTTTCATAATATAATTACTAATATTTAAATCAATAGCTTTTAATAAATTCTCAGATTCACTTCTAGCAGTTGTAAAAATCAAAGGAATTATAGTGTCTATTTCTCTAATTTTTTCTAACATTTCAAGACCATTCATAATTGGCATATTAATATCAGAAATAATTAAATCAATTTTTTCATTTGTAATTTTTGATTTTTCGTATTTTTCTAATCCCTCAAGACCATTTGAGGCTAAAACAACTTCTTTAAAGAGTTTACTTAATAGTTTTGCTAATTTTTCTCTAGCTAGTTCTTCATCTTCAACAAAAAGTACTCTTTGATTTTTTAGAAATTCAGGTGTTAACATAACTTTTTCCTTTATTCGTAAGGAGTTATCGATGGAGGAAACTCCTCAAAAGCTTTTTTAATAGAATTTATAATCGAACTTTTATATTTATAATTTTGCATTGGATTTGAAAATTGTAGATAATCAATAGCACCTTGTTCAGTTTTTTCTTTTTTATAAACAAAAACTACTTTTTTACCTAGTTTTACACTATTTTCATAAAGTGTTTTGGCATAATCATTTATGTATGGGAATTCTTTTTCTTTTATTTTATCTCCCCAACAAAAGAATACAAATTTTCCACTTGGGATTAAATTTGCAGCATCTAAATACATAATATCTCTGTCAAATTGTGTAGTTTGAAAAGAGTTATAACTCTCTAAATCATTATTGAATTTTTCTAATAATACAGGAATATCAATATTCTTTTCTATTAGATTAAATAGATTTCTTATTTCAACTATTTTTCCTGCACAATGTTCTCTCATTGCTTGTTTAAAAACTGTGATATGATTTTCACCTTTTAATTCAATCATTTTTCCAAAATCTTCAAAATCTTGTTCTAGTAAATATTTGTTTGAATCAAATCCAATTGGAGTTACTAATGGACTATATAAAAACACAGTTCCAATAATATTTTTTTTTCTATCTTTTGTAGTTTTTATTTTTTCTTTAAACTCTTTAACACTTAGTTCTTCATCTTCTGTATTAAAATACATATAACTTTGCGTTAAAAAAATCTCATCATATTTAGTTTCAATTGTTCCAAAATATTGCATTAAATTCCCTTGTTAATTATTAAATATATATTATCAAATATTCCTAAATACCTTGCTTATA
>JAQVLW010000088.1 GCA_028703945.1 Aliarcobacter sp.
TCTCCAAAAATTGATGTAATAGATACTATCCCTGAAATAATTAAAGCATTTACAAAACTTATTTCATTTATTGAAAATAATGTCCCAAAGATAACTGCAAAAACAACTCCACCAATAACACCTTCTATTGTTTTATTTGGACTTGTTTCACAAAACTTTGTTTTTCCAATACTTTTTCCTACAAAATAAGCACCAATATCGGTACTTGCAACAATTATTAATAACCATAAAAGAGTCATTGTTCCATATTCACTATATAACGATAAAAGGAATAAAAACGATGCGGTTGGATATAAAAGAGGTAAAAACATATGTACATTTAATGTTTTTTTATATGCTAATTGAGAAGCATAAGCAATTGCAACAATAAAAATTAAATCTTCAGGTTTTGGATAAAAATATGCGGCAATCCACAAAAGTGATGTGTATACATAAATACTATCACTTTTTAAATTAAATAACTTTTTTGCTTCAGATATTGAAATTAATAGCATAATTCCAAAAACTAACCAAAATATAAAATATGAATCGATATAACCTATCAACAACATTGATACAAATAGTACAACTCCCGTTTTTATACGGGTTGAACTTTCATTTATTATTTTTAACATTTCCCTGAACCTTAAATTTAAAAGTTTGTGATTATACTAAATTTTGGCTTGTTATTTGTAAAGAGAAAAAATAAGATAATACATTTATAAAATGTATTATCTTTTATACACAATTTATTATTCTTATAATAACCCTGAAAGAGATTTTGCGATACCTTTACTAAGCTCTGCTTTTGCTTCTTCAAATTGTAAGTTTACTTGATTTGCTGTACTTATTACTCTAGTTCTATAAATTTTCCATTGAACATCATTTGCATTTACATTTTGACTAACAGTTGATGATGTTCCTTGATCTGAATAATTTTCTTCAGATTGAACTATTTTCTCATTAATAGCAGGTCTTTGTCTAATTTCAACATCCGTTACCATTGAATAATAAATATCTTTTACCATAGTATCAGCAAGAAGACCAGCAACTGCACCAATAGCTGCGCCAATACCAATGTTATTACCAGAACCTCCGGTTGCCATTGATACTCCCGCACCTAATAATCCACCACCAAATCCACTTTTTAACGCACTATCTGAATCAGTAGCATCTGTTTTCCCAACTTGTAATACATTCGCTTGAATCATAAAATATGCTTCATCTGGATTTGATACAACCTTGAATCCTTTTAACTCAAATGCTCTTTTGATTTGGTCTTCAATTTCAATATCTTTATCAGTTGTATTTCTTACTTTTACATAAACTATCTGTTTTTGAGAAGAAACTGGTTCTAAGAAAATTGAATCACTCATTTTAGTTTGAACTACTAAGTCTCTTTTTTCAATTGCAGTTGCTGCTGCTCCACAACCTGAGATAACTAAACTTATAAATAAAGCACTAAAAACTAATACACCTAATTTAAAAATATCTTTCAATTTTTTTCCTTAAAATAATTTTTGACATTCTACAAAATTAATCATTTAAAATTGTGTAATTTTAAAATCAAATTTTAACTACTGTTGTTGCATAAGGATTATACAAAACATTTGCTCCTGATTGAATTTTTACATTTCTTCTTTGTGTATAATCAACTTCATAATTTCCAGCAAAATCCACTGAAAACTTTGTACATAAGGTCGCGGACTGAGTTATCACACTTAAAGGGATTTCTTTTTTTGCATTTTGAACAATCACATGACAAGATGGTCTATCTTTTAAATGAAACCAAAAATCACTTGCTTTTGAATTTTCTAAAAGATAAATATTTTCTCGTTCGCTTGTTCCTAACATAATTTTATAGCCCTCAAAATAAAAGCTTTCATAAGTTTGAGCTTTTTTAGTTTTTATTTGATTTCTCTCTTTTTTAGGAGATAAAAACTCACACTCTTCTATTGACTCAGAGCTATTAATATTATTCATTAATCTTAATAAAAACTCCAATTTCTCATCTAAATTGTCTTTTTCTAAAGAGATATTAGAAGCTTTTTGTTTTGCCTTTTTTGCTTTTTTAAACAATTCATTTGAATATTTTGAAGCACTTGATTTTTCTTCTAAATCAATCTCCACTTCAATTCCCTCATAATTAAAAACTTTTAAAGTTTTTTGATAAGGTTTTATATTATGTAAATTTGAAAGAATCAAATTTGCTTTCTCATAAAACATATTTGATTCAACTTCTAATTCTTCTTTTTTGGGTAAAGATTCTATTGTCTTTTTTAGCTTTTTTGCTTTTTTATCTATTTGAGAAATTTTTTGTTTTTTGATATTTTCTAAACTTTGTTTTTCTTTCTCTTCATAAACTTCATATAAATACTCTTCAATATCTGGAACTTCATCTACTTTTGGAATAAAAGTTTGTTTTGGAATCTCTTCTAATTTTATTCCAACTTTTACAACTCTACTTGAAGAAAACTCATCTACATGTCTTAATGCTTCAATAATAACTCTATTTTCATCTAAAATAATTATATTTGTATGTTTTCCTGTGAATTCTAACTGTAAAATAGTTATTAATTTTTTATAAGAAGATGAAGAATTTACTCTAAAATTTATTATTTTATCATCGTTATACATTTCAATATCATCAATTTTTGAATTATTAAATCTTTTTTGTAAAGCAACATCAAAAGGAGCATTAAAATCTTTTTTTGAAGATAAAATTTTCTTACATTTAAAAATTGTGCTATTTCCTTTAGAAATATCAATATAAACTATATTCTTATTATTAAATTCAATTATAATAATATTATTGTCAATTCTTTTGATAAACTTGATGTTTTGGGCATTTCTTAGTAGATATTCTACTATTTGTTTTAATAAAAAATGTTTCATAATTGTTCACCTTTTGTAATATTATCTAAGAGTTTTTTTATCTACATTAGGTATAATAGTATAAAATTTTTCAATAGGAGTATAACATGAAATTATTAAAAGTTATCATGGCAGGGTCATTAGTATTGGGAGTTGCTTCAACTTCATTATCAGCTGATGCAGTTAAAGGTCAAAAATTATTCAGTAAATTATTAAAAGGTCCTTGTGATATGACAGGTGCAAAATTTGCAGCAAAACATACTCAAGATGAGTGGAAAGAATTAAAAACAGCTGGTAAATTCGAAGCTGAAGTAATTAAAATTTGTCCAAAAGTAAAAGCTGGTGAATTAAGTGAATCTGTACAAGAGAATATTATTGATTTTGCAATTGAATTTGCAAATGATTCAGGGAATGTTCCTTCTTGTTAATATTATAAGGTGGGATTATAAGAAGGGTGGCTTAAAAATCACCCTTTTTTAATGCTTTTTTTAAATCATAATTATAATTGTATAAAAATAAAGGGAAAACATGAAAAAAAATCTTATCGCATTGTCTTGTGTTGCAGCATTTGCCACAACATCATTTTCAAGTGATGTTAATACAGAAATGTTTAAACAAATTCAAGCATTAAAAGCTCAAATCGAAGCTTTAGAAAAAAAAGTAGCTGCTCAAGAAACTGTGCAAGTACAAAAAGTTGAACCTGCGGTTACAACATTAGATGAAAAAAGAATTGAGAAAATTGAAAAAAAACTTGACACTGTTTCAAAAACAGCAACTGCTGCAAAAGTTCAAAGTGCGCAAGATAACTTAAAATGGGATGTTGATTTTAGAACTCAAGTTGATAATATTCAATATAAACACGCAGATGGTTCAAAATCTGAAAATAATGCACTTTTAACAAATAGATTATGGCTTGGTGCAAAATATAAAGCTGATGATAATTCATCATTTTTCAGTAAATTATCATACAACAAAGCATTTGGAGATACGGCAAATCATAGCCAATCTAATACGAATCCAGGTTATGCAAATTTTGACTGGGTTACAAATGAAAATGCAACCGACAATACTATCAAAGTAAAAGAAGCTTATTGGTTATATACAAAAGAAAGATTATTCGGTGCAGATATTCCTTGGGCAGCATCAGTAGGAAGAAGACCTTCAACTGATGGTTTACCAATTAATATAAGAAATGATCAACAACCAAACTCTCCATTATCTCATACTATTGATGTTGAATTTGATGGGTTCTCAGTTAGATTAGATACAGAAAATTTAACAGGATTTACAGGTTCATGGTTTAAAATCTGTGGAGGAAGAGGTTTAACAAATGCTAAACCTAGATTTGATATGTCAGGAACGGCATATGCAGAAGATAATACAAAAAATGTAGATATTGATATGTTAGGATTTATTGC
>JAQVLW010000043.1:0-9771 GCA_028703945.1 Aliarcobacter sp.
TTTTACAAAAACAAGAACTTTAAATATAGAAATTTTCACAGATTGGACACCAAATGATGATTCATTTATAAGTGTTGATGAAAAATATAAAGATAAATATGGAATTCCCGTTGCAAATATTAGAATTGGAACTCATCCTCAAGATATGATAGCTTCAAAATTTTTGGAAGAAAAAGCAATAAAACTATTTGAAAAAATGGGTGGAAAAAATGTAACTTCAGATATATCAGCACTTCCATCTTCAAATTTGCAAGCAGGCGGTTGTAGATTTGGAGATGATCCTAAAACCTCTGTATTAAATAAATATTGCCAAGCCCATGAAGTAAAAAATCTTTTTGTAACAGATGGAAGTTTTATGCCAACAGGTGGAAGTGTTCCTTTTACTTGGACAATTTATTCAAATTCTTTTAGAGTTGCCGATTATATTGAAAATAATTGGGAAAATCTAATAATTTGAAATAAATATGACATTTTGTAATGTTTTATTTCCTATAAAAAAGTTTTAGATATAATAAACAATAATATATTATTTAAGGTTTATTTATGCAAAATATAGAAATTTGGCACAATCCACAATGCTCAAAATCAAGAAATGCTATGGAATTACTAGAAGCAAAAGGTTTAAACACAAGTGTTATTAAATATTTGGAAAATGTTCCTACAAAAGAGCAGATAAAAGCTGTTTTAAAAAAACTAAATATGAAAGCATCACAGATTTTAAGAACAGGTGAAGATATATATAAAGAGTTAAATTTAAAAGAGATAGATGATGAAGATAAATTAATAGAAATTATGGCTGAACATCCTATTTTAATTGAGCGACCAATTATTATAAAAGGTGAAATAGCTGTAATTGCAAGACCTATTGAGAATCTAGAAGAATTACTTAAATGATTTATGAAGTAAATGAAAAACAACAAAGAATCAAATATATAAGAGTTTTAGAAAAATTTTTTACGCGAACTATTTCATTATTAAAACTTGATAATTTTGATAATGAATTATTCAAGCAAAGAACTAAAAAAAACTATGAAGAAATGATAAAAACAAAAGAGATAGAGTTGTATTCTGAATATTATGAGGGAATAAAAGCTTTTATAAACAAAACAATGTTTTATTTAGAAGAGCATTCTAAATCTTTTGAAGATGAAAGAGCAATTTTATTAAAAGATGCAAATCTTATTCAAAAAGAAAAAAATAGTAATAATTATAAAAAAGACAAACACAAAAACCAAAAATTCACTGATGGATATTAATGAGTCAAGAAGAGTATAAAAGTTTTAAATTATCAGGAGTTATAAAAAAAGTTTTATATAAAAATGAAGAAACTAAATACATAATTGCAGTTTTAGAGAACAATCAAAAAATCTGTGGTGCATATTTTGATACAGATATTGAAAAAATCGTTGGTGAAGAGGTTATTTTAAAAGGAAATTGGATTACTCATAAAAAATATGGAGTTCAATTTGAATTTGATACTTTACAACTAAAAGAAGCAGAAATTTTCTTTTTTCTTACAAAAATAGTAAAAGGTGTTGGTAAAAAATTTGCCCATGAATTACTTGAAAAATATGATGAAGAAAAGTTAATTGATATACTAAATAATAGACCTCAAGAACTTCTTAATTTTAAAGGAATCAAAGAAAAAAAACTTCAAATGATTGTAAGTTCTTGGCAAAAATTCCAACATTTAAGAGAACTTGGTTCATTTTTAGCCAAATTTGGAGTTACTTCAAATCTTATTACAAAAATATATTCAAGTTTAGGTGAAGTTGAAAACCTAATAGAAAAAATTAAAGAAAATCCCTATATTTTGATAAACATAAAAGGAATCGGTTTTAAAAGAGCTGATGAAATAGCTAAATCTTTAGGAATTGACCCAAAATCAGAGTTTAGAATAATGGCTTGTTTGAACTATACTTTAAGAGAATATTGTGATAATAATGGAAACTCTTCAATAGATAAATTTCATTTATATAAACTTTTGGATGAGAGTTTGCGATTTTTTAATGAAGAGGTTTTATACGAATCAGCTATTTCAAAAATGTTAGTTGAAGAAGATCTTTTTGTAACAAGTGAAAATAGATATGCTTTATCTATGCTTTATTATGCAGAAAAGCGAATTTTAGAGTTTTTCACAAGAAGAAAAGATGAAAAAAACCGAAAAATCATTGCAACTTTTGATGAATATTTGATAAAAAAACAAGAAACTTTAGGGTTTGAATTAAGTACAGAGCAAAAAAAAGCAGTTGAACTTATAAATAACGGAGATAAAACTCTATTTTTAATAGGTTATGCAGGAACTGGAAAATCAACTTCAAGTAGGGCAATTTTAGAGCTTCTTGAAGAAACTATGTCTTATGATGATATTATGACTATTGCACTTTCTGGGATTGCAAGTCAAAGGATTTCAGATACAACAGGCTATAACTCTTCAACAATTCAATCACTTTTGATGAAACATAAAGAAAAAGACTTTTTCCCCTATAAAGCTATACTTTTAGATGAAGCTTCAATGGTGAATTCTGTTACTTTTAATCAAATAGTTTCAAAAATTGATGATGATACTATTTTCATAATTGTGGGAGATGATGGACAATTACCAGCAATTGGTGCTGGTAATGTATTAGCTGATGCTATAAAATATGAATTAGCTCCAATTTGTAAACTAACAAAAATCTATAGACAAAATGAAAATCAAGCAATTGCAGTAATTGCAAATGATATAAGAAAAGGTGAAATTCCAGCCTATAAAGAAGAGTATGAAGATTTTAAATTTGTTGATGTTTCTATTTCAAACTATTATTCACAGAAAAACTCAATTTCATCGAATGATTTTGCAGATTTAAGGGGTGAAAATAGTGAGTATATTTTAAATAATATTTTGAATATTTCAGCAGGTTATATAGAACAATATTATGACTTTATAAAGAAAAAAAAGATTTCAAAAGCTTTGACACTTTTTCAAGTAATTACTCCTATGAAAGCTGGAATTTTAGGAGTTGATAATCTAAATATTCAATTGCAAAAACTTTTTAATCATACAAAAGGAAAAGCTTTTGTTTCTAAGGTTTATGAATATAAATTAACTGATAAAGTAATTCATATTAAAAATGAAAATATGAAAGCTCAAACTATGAGTATGTATAAAAGTGGCTCATCAGATTTTTTAGAAAGAAGGGTTTATAATGGTCAATTAGGGCTTATAATTAAACTAGATTTTGAAGAAGAAAAATGTATTGTTTTATATCCGAATGATGATATGGTAGTATTTTATGATTTTGAAAATGTATATACATTACTTAGTTTAGCATATTGTTTAACTATTCACAAAACTCAAGGAATGGAGTATGAAAACGCTTTGATTCCCATGAGTTTTTCACATTATATTATGCATAATACAAAACTTTTATATACAGCAATTACAAGAGCAAAAAGTATGTGTTTTATTGTTGGAGAGGAAGAAGCTTTTAAGAGTGCTTGCAAAAAATTAGAAATTACAATTCGAGAATCTGTAATAAATGATTTACTTAGTAAAAAAATAGTTCAAAATAGAGAAATAATCATAGTTTAACGAACATAAAAGCAACTATTTTGTATTATATAGAAAATTTTTAAGAGGATAATATTTTATGATAACATGGATGCAAAGACATAAAAGATGGCTAGTGATTACTATTTGGATTAGTACGATTGCATTTGTCGGCGCTGGCTTTGTTGGTTGGGGTTCTTATGAATATGGAAAACAAGGTGGAGTTGTAGCTGTAGTAGGTGATAGAGAAGTATCAGTTGAAGAATACAACTTAGAGTATTCAAATCTTTATGAACAATATTCTAAAATGTTTGGGGCTATGTTTAGTAAAGAATTAGCGGAACAATTAAAATTAAAAGATGTTGCTTATAGACAAGTTTTACAAAAAAATCTAATTTTATCATATGCTGATTCTTTAGGACTTGATATTACAAATGAAGATATTGCAAAAGAGTTAGTAAAATATAATGCTTTCTTAAAAGATGGAAAATTTGATAAAGAAACATATGTAAAAATTTTAGCTCAAAATAGAATGACTCCAAAAATTTTTGAAGAGTCTTTAAAAAGAAACTTATTATTACAAAAAGTTCAAATGTTTTTTGATTTAAATCCAAGTAGTGTAGAAATCGAAAATTTGAGTAAGTTACTTTTTATAGAAGATGATATTTCAATTAAAATCTTAAATTCAAATGATGTAAAAGTTGATATTATACAAGATGAATTAAAAAAATACTGGGAAGAAAATAAAAATTCTTATATGTCAGAAATTTCTTATGATTTAGAAGTAAAAGAGATTCCTTTACTTTCATCAAATTCAACTGATGAAGATATTAAAGCTCATTATGAAAAATTCAAAATAGATTATAAACATGAAGATGGGAAAATAAAATCTATTGAAGAAGCAAAAAATCAAATCGTAAATAATTTAGATGAAAAATTTACCAAAACAGAAGCTTTAAAAATTTATTTAAAAGTTAAAAAAGATGAAGATAAATTTGAAAATAAAGTTAGTTATAAAGAATCAACATTACCATTTATCGATGAAAATAATGCAAAGATATTAGAATCAAAAGAAGGTGAAATTATTAAACCATTTTTTGAAAAAGATAAATATTTTATTGTAAAATTAAATAAAAAGAATATTTCACAACCTTTAAGTTTTGAACTTGCATCTTCTTTGGTTACAAAAGATTATGAAAAAATTATCAAAAATAAAAAGCTTAACGAACTTGCAACTTCTCAATTAAAAGATTTTAAAGGTATTGATATTTCAAATGTTACAAGAGAATCATCAAATAAAATTGTAGGTTTAGAACAAAAAGAAGCTAGTAAATTTTTAAATGAGTTATTTGCAGCAACTTCAAAAGAAGGAGTGGTTAAATTAGAAGATAAAATTGTATTATTCAGAATAAAAGATTCAAAATTCAGTGATTATAATAAAGCAAAAGATGAATTAGTAAAAGGAACTTTGATACAACTTCAAGAGGAAGAATTAATGACAAATTTAATGAAAAAATTAGAAAATAGTTTTGAAATACAATCTTCAATTAAAGAAAAGGAGTAATAATTGAATAATACTTTTTTAGCAATTGATATTGGTTCATCTAATATTACAGCAGTTATTGCAAAACATGATTTAGAAAATAATATAAATATTTTAGGTACAGGTATTCAAAAAAGTGGCGGAATTAATAAAGGTCTTATAATAAACATTGAAGAAGCATCAAAATCTATAAAAGATGCAGTTTCAATAGCAAAAAGAACAACAACAGAGCTTATAGATACAACAGTTGTATCTATTTCTGGAAGTTATTCTAAAAGTATTAGAAGTTCAGGTTCTGTAAATGTTCCAAATGGACTTATTACAGAAACAGAAATAAACCAAGTTATGCAAATGGCTTTATATAATGCAACAATTGTCCCTGAATATGAAGTTGTACATGTAGTTCCAATATTCTTCAAAGTTGATGATTCAGTTGAAGTTGATAATCCTTTAAATATGAATGGTTCTAGGCTTGAAGTTTCTGTTTATATTGTAACTGCAAAAAGAACAGCTTTAACAAATATAAAATCAGCTTTAAAAACATCAGGAATAGAAGTTGTTAAATTTGTTTTAGATTCTTATGCTTCTGCTCTTGCTGTATTAGATGATCAGCAAAAAAAGTTTGGTGCCGTTGTTATAAATTTAGGTTCAACAACAACTGAATTTGTTTATTTTAAAGGTAATTCTATTATCTTTAATGGTTTTATTCCTGTTGGTTCTAATCATATAACAAATGATTTATCTGTTATGCTACACACTCCTCCCACTGCTGCTGAAAAAATAAAATTAGAATATGGTTCACTTTTAAGAAATTATTCTCCAAATAATGAATTAGGTGTTACAAAAGTTAAAATTCCAAGAATTGGTGATGAAGAAAGTATTTCAGAAGTTGCTCTTGATTATATTCAAACAATTATTCACGCGCGTGTTGAAGAAGTTTTAGTTTTAGTAAAAAATAAACTAAAAAAGAGTGGTCATTTAGATAATACTGGCTCAGGAATTGTAATTACAGGTGGAATGAGTTATCTTGATGGAATAAAAAAACTTGCTGAAAAGATTTATGAAGGTATTCCAATCAGTGTTTCAAATCCAAAAAATATAAAAAATGGTTTTATGAGTTTTGATGAAGCAAATATGGCTACAATAGTCGGATTATTATTTTACTCTTTGGGTGCTAATAAAAGTTACCAATTAGATTCAAGTAAAAAACTTGTTAAGCCATTGAAAAAAGATAGAATAATGGAGCCGAAAATTTCAGTTGTTGAAAATACTTCTGAAAAGCCAACAATGCAAAATAGAAAAGAAGAAATTCAAATAAAAGATAACTCTACAATTTTAACACCACTAATAAGAGATAAGAAAAAAGGTGTGTCTAAATTCTGGAATAAAGTATCGGAGTGGTTTTAATGGAAAATTTATTTAGAGTGGATGATATAAAAGTGGATATGCCAAGCAAAGTTTTATCTGATAATGTAGCAAAAATTGCTGTTATTGGAGTAGGTGGTGGTGGTTGTAATATGATTAACCACATGATAAATGAAGGTTCTCATAAGATTGATTTAATTGCTGCTAATACAGATTTACAAGTATTACATATTTCAAAAGCTCCAAAAAAGATACAACTAGGACTTAAACTTACAAAAGGTTTAGGTGCTGGTATGAAGCCAGAAGTTGGTCGAGATTCAGCTGTTGAAAGTTATGAAGAGATTAAAGCTACTTTAAAAGGTGCTGACATTATCTTTATTGCTGCTGGTCTTGGTGGTGGAACGGGAACGGGAGCGGCTGCAATAATTGCAAAAGCTGCAAAAGAAATAGGTGCATTAACTGTTTCTGTTGTTACAAAACCATTTACTTGGGAAGGTAAAAAAAGAGCAGGATTAGCAAATCTTGGTCTTGAAGAACTTAAAAAAGTAAGTGATTCAATCATTATTGTACCAAATGATAGATTATTAGAAATTATTGATGAAAATGTAGGGATGAAAGATGCCTTCAAAATCATTGATAATATTTTATATCAAGCTGTTAATGGTATGAGTGAAGTGATTTTAAATCCAGGTAATTCTGATATTAATACAGACTTTGCAGACGTTAAAACAATCATGCAACACAAAGGTATGGCATTAATGGGAATTGGTCGAGCAAAAGGTGAAAATGCTGCTCAAAGAGCTTTAGAAGATGCTATTGATTCTCCTTTACTTGATAAAGTTTCATTAAATGGAGCAAAAGGTATTTTAATTCACTTTAATATTCATCCACAAGTTTCATTATTTGCGATTAATGATGTAATGGGAACTATTAATGATAGAATGGATTCTAATGCTGAGATTATTTTTGGAACGACATCTGATAGTACATTAGAAAAAGATGAAGTAAAAATCACTATTGTAGCAACTGGATTTGAATCAAAAAATGATGAAGTTGAAGAACTTTCAGAAGGAAATGAAGAAAATAGTAATCAAAATAATAATATTGTAGCTGATAGTGAAAATTATTTTGATACACCACCTTTAATGAGAGATTATATAGTTCAGTATCAATTGAACTAAAAAAATCTTTTAACAATTTAATTCTAGTAGGTCTTTAAATTTTTCATTTAAAGACTTATTATACATTCTTATATATCTTCCTCATCATCTATCATATCTTCTAAATCTTGAAGTATTTTAACAGCATCTTCTTCTTTTAATATCTTTTTTTCAATATGAGTTATTACTTCATCGTAATACTTTTTTACATCAAGTATGTAATTTAATTCAATTTTTAAATCTTCATTATTTTTTTGTTTTTCAATTAATTTTTTAATTGTTTTTATTTCTTCATTTACTTGAACTAAAACTTCTGTTTTTAATAATTTTTTTAACTGTTCTATACTATTCATATTTATTTCCTTTTATTTTATGTGATTGTTTACGGTGTTTGGAATTGTTGTTCCACTTGCCTGATATTTTAGTGCATTAGGATTGTTTTTATAGTGATTTCTTACAACTTGAGCTAATTTTACTTTTGTTTGAGTATTTATTACTCCATTATCATCTATACTTGAAATAATATTTTCTAATAATTTTTTTTGAATTTCTTCCATATTTGGAATCCAAGAAATTAGTAATTTTTTATTTATAAATTTTGGGAGAGAACCCATGATTCCCACATCATTTTCATTATGAATTAAAAGTCCAGATGTCGTTCCTCTATCTAGTGTTAAAACTTGAAAAAGATATAAAGTATGATAATCTAATTGCTTTTTTATATCTGAAATACTAAATGTTTGTCTAGTTTTAAAAGCATTTGAAATAATATTTATATAGATATCAATAACTGTTTCTCCAAAATTTTGAGCAAATATAAAATCTTGATTTTTATTTTTACTATTATAGTTTTCTAAGTAAAAGTGAAAAATTCCTCGATGTTTATTTAAAGTAGGAATAAAAAAGTATTTATTTCCTTGCTTTATTCCTTCTTCAAAACTTTCTTTTGAAACTTCTTTTATTCCTTTTTCAAAAATATTTTTATCTTCAATATTTTCGATACTTGGATTTAAATCAGCCATTATTCGCCAATATGAATTTCCATTTTTAAGGTTTGTAAGACTGATATGTATGTGAATTGATGGAACATTTGGATTTTTTGGATGAATTATTGTTGAAATTGCAGTTGCACTTTGCAAGTTTTTTGTTAAATCTTCATCACAATGAACTTGTGAGACATTTACACTTGCTGTGTTAAATAAAAATTCATCTTTAGCCTCAAATCTACTTCCACCACCAAAAAGTCCGTTATTTCTCAACCACATAGCTTCTTCAAATTTTTTATTATCACCAAATTCTAAACTTAGATTATTAAGTTTATTCACAAATTTCTTTTGTAAATTTCTTACCATTTTATAAGCTTCTATGGCTTCTTTCGATTTTGACATAGTCATTTATAAAACCTTTTTAATTTTTGATTTTGAAATTATAATTAAATTAACTTATGAATAAGAAAGATAATCATAGAATAAGAAAAAACAGGAGCTAAAAATGAATAAAATTTTAAATCATATAAAAATAAATGAGTTAATTTCAACTTCTGGACAATTAAAAATTGAAGAATTTGAACTTATTGCAAATGAAGGTTTTGAAGTTGTTATAAATTTAGCTGTTCCTACAACGTCAAATTCTCTAGAAAATGAAGATAAAATAGTTTCTAATTTAAATATGACTTACATTCATATTCCTATAAGTTTTGAAAATCCAAAAATATCAGATTTGAAATTATTTTTAAATATTTTGCAATCACTTGGAGCAAATAAAGTTTGGATTCACTGTGCAAAAAATTATAGAGTTAGTGCTTTTATATATGTTTATCATAAATATATTTTGCATACACCTTTTGAAGAAATAGATTTATCAATTTTTGATATTTGGAAACCAAGCTTGATTTGGCAAGAACTTATGAAAGTATCTATTGAGGATTTATCTAAGGCGTAAATTAATTCTAATAAATCCTATTCTTATGATTGTTTAGATATTATATAAGCCTTAATTTAATAATAAAAGATTGGAAATAGTTTGAGAATAGAGACAAAAGTAGAAAAATTCAATGAACACTTATACTTAGAAAGTGGACGACTTTTAGAGTCTTTTGAAATTATTTATGAAACTTATGGCGAACTAAACGAAGATAAATCAAATGTTATTATAATTTGTCATGCACTTTC
>JAQVLW010000043.1:9871-16960 GCA_028703945.1 Aliarcobacter sp.
ATGAATATTTTTGATGCAGGGCGAAATAAAGATAAACTTGAAGACTCATTTGAAAAAGTTCAAGCAAATCTTCATTTAATTGCATTTAGTGATGATATGTTATTTTTCCCACAAGAAATGGAAGAGATAAGAGATATTATGATTAAACTTGGACGAGAAGATAAAGTTACTTATAAATTAGTACAGAGCCAATCAGGACATGATTCTTTTTTGGTTGAAGTTGAAAAGTTTGAAGAACATATAAGAGAAATTTTAAAGGATAAATAAATGCAAGATACAAAAGAATTAGAACAAATAAATTTTGAAGAAAAAATAATAAAAGCAAAAGAGCTTTTAGAAAAATTATCAAATCCACAAATTACTCTAAGTGATTCTATTAAGGTTTACAAAACAGGAGTGAAAGAACTAGAAGATGCTCAAAAACTTCTTGATGAAGCGAAACTAATTTTTTCAACTGTAAACAAAGAGTAAAATATAACAAATAACCTTTGTTATCTGATTATTTTAAAGAATAATCAGATAATTTAACAAAGGTAAAGCCTTCTTCTTTTAGTTTTTTAATAACTCTTATAATTCCGTCTCTTGTTTGTGATTCTGGATGATTAAACTGTATTATGGCAATCTCTCCACCTTTTACATTTGCAAATGCTTCTTCGATTTTTTTAGCACTTAAAGTAGCTCCATCATCACCTAAAACTGAAAAACCTATAACTTCATTTTTTAAACTATTTGCAATTTTTACAGCAATTTCATCATAATATCCAGTCGCTGAACGGAAATATTTAGTTTTTTTATTTGTAATTAGCTCAATTTTTTTAGCATTTAATTCAATTTCATCAAAAAGTTCAGAAACATTAGCTGTTCCTATTATTCCTTGAGCAGATTTACCATCAACTGAAGCGGGTTTATGTAAATATCCATGATTCCCTATTTCAAAAAGTGGATTAGAAGCTAAATGTTTCATGTTTTCAGGATTTCTATCAATCCATGTGCCATTTACAAATAGAGTTGCTGGAATTTTTTCTTTTTCTAAATATGCGATTAGATGATTATCATATCCCATTCCACCATCTATCCCACAAGCATTCATTGTAAGTGCTATTACTTTTTTATTTGTATTTAATTTGGTTTTTACACCGTTTACTTTTTCTCCCCATTGTTTAGGAATTTGTTTTTCATATTTTTTTTCAATAGACTGTTTTAATTTCTCATAATTATCTTGAGGATTAGTTGAAGCCGAATTAGCACTTAAAGCTAAAAGAGAAAGTGATAGAAAAATAGAAATTTTTTTCATTTGTTGCCTTATATTGTTTTCTTTTTTCGTATTATACAATACATAGATTATTAATACTTGAGTTTGGTCATAGTATTTTAATTTTAATTTGATATTATTACAAAATAGTATAAAAATAATAATCTTATGTAATATAGTAAGGAATAAATAATGAAAAATGAATTCAATGAATATTTTAATAGACAAATCAAACTTTGGGGACAAGAAATTCAAGATTCTCTTCAAAACAAAAAAGTAGCAATTATTGGAAGTGGTGGACTTGGTTGTACTTTAGGAATCGCTTTAGGAGCTTCTGGAATAGGGGAGTTCACTTTTGTAGATTTTGATACGGTTGGAGTTCATAACATCCATAGACAAATAGCTTTCAAAGTTGGTGATGATGGGAAATATAAAGCTGAAGTTTTAAAAGAACTTATGGAATCAAGATGCCCTTATGTAAAAGTAAATGCTTATACTAAAACTTTTGATGAGTTTGCAAAAGAAGATTTAACTTTTGATTTAATCATTGATGCAACTGATAATCTTCCAACCAGGGCTGCTATAAATGAATATTGCATGAAACACAATCAGCCTTGGATTTATGGGAGTGTTGAAGAGTTTCATGGGCAAGTTTGTTTTTTTGAAAAAGCTTCTTATGAAGCTATTTTTCAAATAAATGATAGAAAACCAAATGGAATAACTTGTCCTATTGTTATGCACATTGGGTCACTTCAAGCAAATCTCGCACTTAGATATTTAGCTGGACTTAGCGTTAAAAAAGATGTTTTATATTATCTTTCTTTTGATAATGAAGGTGCTTTAAACACAAAAAAATTTAATCTTCCAACAGCTTAAAATTGAGGTTTTTACCTCATTTTAAGCACTTTTTAGATACATTAAGCAAATTTTATAAAATATATATGGGGAATTTTTATGCCAAAAAGAGAAGATATAAAGTCTATTTTACTTATCGGTTCTGGGCCAATTGTTATTGGTCAAGCATGCGAGTTTGATTACTCTGGTACACAAGCTACAAAAACGCTTAAAGAATTAGGGTATAGAGTTGTTTTAATAAATTCTAATCCAGCAACAATCATGACTGATCCTGAGTTTGCTGATAAAACTTACATTGAACCAATTACAGAAGCTGTAGTTGCGAAAATAATTGAAAAAGAAAAAATTGATGCTATATTACCTACTATGGGTGGACAAACAGCACTTAATGTTGCAACTTCAATGTATGACAAAGGAATGTTAGAAGGTGTTGCATTCCTTGGTGCTCATCCAGATGCAATTAAAAAAGGTGAAGATAGACATCTTTTTAATGAAGCTATGGTAAAAATTGGTATGGATTTACCAAGAAGTGCAAATGCTTATAGTGTTGAAGAAGCTATGAAAGTGGCAAAAGAAATTGGTTTCCCTGTAATCTCAAGAGCTTCATTTACGCTTGCAGGTGGAGGTTCTGGGGTTGCTTATAATATGGAAGAGTTCAAAAAACTAGCAGAAACAGGAATTGAAGCTTCTCCAATTAATGAAATTGAAATCATGGAATCAATGCTTGGATGGAAAGAATATGAAATGGAGGTTATCCGAGATAATAAAGATAACTGTATCATTGTTTGTTCAATCGAAAACTTAGACCCAATGGGTGTTCATACAGGGGATTCTGTAACAATTGCTCCAGCCCTTACACTTACAGATAAAGAGTACCAGGATATGAGAAATGCATCTTTTGCAATTCTTCGAGAAATTGGTGTTGATACCGGTGGTTCAAATGTTCAATTCTCTATTTGTCCAGATACAGGAAGAATGATTGTAATTGAAATGAATCCAAGAGTTTCAAGAAGTTCTGCCCTTGCTTCAAAAGCAACTGGTTACCCAATTGCAAAAGTAGCAACTTTACTTGCTGTTGGATTTACACTAGATGAAATTCAAAATGACATTACAGGAACAACGGCTTCATTTGAACCTGTAATTGACTATATTGTTACAAAAATTCCAAGATTTACTTTTGAAAAATTCCCGAAAGCTGACTCAACTTTGACAACTTCTATGAAATCTGTTGGTGAAGTTATGGCAATTGGAAGAACTTTTAATGAATCTATTCAAAAAGCTCTTTGTTCACTTGAAACTGGACTTGTAGGATTTGATAGAATTGATGGTGATTTAGATTTTATTAAAAAAGAGATTAGAAGACCAAATGATAAAAGACTTTTATATGTTCTTGAGGGCATGAGAAAAGGTTTAACAAATGAAGATATTTTTGAATTATCAAAAATCGACCCATGGTTTTTAGCTAAATTTAGAGAAATTTATAATTTAGAAACTTCTATAAATGAATCTATTTTAACAGATGAAGTATTTATGAGAAAAATCAAAACTAATGGATTTAGCGATAAAATGATTGCAAATTTAATTGGTAAAACAGAAGAAGATGTATATCTTGCTAGAAAAGCATTGGATGTTGATTTTGAGTATAACGAAGTTGATACTTGTTCTGCTGAATTTAAAGCATTAACTCCATATTTATATTCAAGTACAAATATCACAAAACTGCCAAAAGTTGCAAAAGTTGAATCAGACGAGAAAAAAGTTATGATTATTGGTGGAGGACCAAATAGAATTGGTCAAGGAATTGAGTTCGATTATTGTTGCGTACACGCAAGTTTTGCTTTAAGTGAAATGGGTGTAAAAACAATTATGTATAATTGTAACCCAGAAACAGTATCAACAGATTATGATACTTCAGATGTTTTATATTTTGAACCAATTGATTTTGAACATGTAAGAAGTGTTATTGAAAAAGAAAATCCAGATGGTGTAATTGTACACTTTGGTGGGCAAACTCCACTAAAACTTGCAAATGCTTTAACAAAAGCTGGAGCAAAAATCATAGGAACAACAGCTGAAGTTATTGATTTAGCTGAAGATAGAAAAAAATTCTCTGCATTTGTTGAAAATATTGGATTATTACAACCTGAAAATGGAACAGCTGTTGAAGTAACAGAAGCTATCGAAATTGCTGAAAGAATTGGTTATCCAGTATTAGTAAGACCTTCTTTCGTACTTGGTGGAAGGGGAATGAAAATTGTTTATTCAACAGATGAATTAAAACAATATATGGATGAAGCAGTTTCCGTTTCAAATGATGCTCCTGTTTTAATTGATAAATTCTTAGATAGAGCAATTGAGCTTGATGTTGATTGTATTTGTGATGGAAAAGAAGTTTATATCGGTGGAATTATGCAACATATCGAAGAAGCTGGGATTCACTCAGGGGATTCTGCTTGTTCATTACCTCCAATTTCAATTAGTGATGATTTAATTAGACAATTAGAAACAAAAACTAAAGAGATGGCCTTAGGTCTTGGTGTTGTTGGACTTATGAATACTCAATATGCAATTCATAAAGGTGAAATTTATTTAATTGAAGTAAATCCAAGAGCTTCAAGAACAGTTCCCTTTGTATCAAAAGCTACTGGTATGCCACTTGCGAAAGTTGCAACTAGAGTTATGTGGGGTGAAACTTTAAGAGCTGCATTAGCTGTTTACGATAAAGATATTGTAACTGAGGGTAATGGTGTATTAAAACCAAAATTAAAAGGTCATGTAGCTGTTAAAGAAGCTGTTTTCCCATTTAATAAATTAACTGGTGCAGATTTACTTTTAAGTCCTGAAATGAAATCAACTGGTGAAGTTATGGGAATTTCTGATAACTTTGGTATGGCATTTGCTAAATCACAAAGTGCTGCAAAAAATGACCTTCCAAAAGCTGGAAAAGTATTTATTTCATTATGTGATTTAGATAAAGAGTTTGCTCCAAGTATTGCAAAAGGTTTAACTGAAAATGGCTTTACTATCGTGGCAACTGGTGGAACTTATAATGTTATAAATGAAGCTGGAGTTGAGTGTGAAAAAGTATTAAAAGTTAGTGAAGGAAGACCAAATATTATAGATTTACTTACAAATGGTGATATTTCAATGGCTATTAATACAAGTGAAGCAAAGGAATCATCAAAAGATGATGGAAAAGATATTAGAAGATCAGTTTTAAGAATGAATGTTCCATATTTTACAACAGTTGCAGCTGCTAATGCTGCTGTTGAAGCAATCAGAGTTTTAAAAACAAATGATGTTTCAACTCCTAAATCAATCCAAGAATTCTTAAACGATTAATAGTTTATGGATTCTTCTTTAGTTTATCTGGTTCAAACAGATACAACGGTAGGTTTCTCATCTTTAAATGATGAGAAACTCTCTTTCATAAAACAAAGACCAACATCAAAAAAAATACTTCATACCGTTGATTCTTTTAAGACTTTGACTCAATATACAAGAGTTCCAAAAAATTTCAGAAAAAAAGTAAGAAATAGTAAAAAAACAACTTTTATCTATCCAAATTCAAAATCTTTTAGAGTTATAGATAAGAATTCTAGTTTTTATGATTTTATAAATAAATTCAAGATTTTATATTCAACTTCAGCAAATAAAACAGCTGAAAGTTTTAATCAAGATTTTGCAACAGTTGGTGCTGACATAATTGTAGAGGATAAAAGAAGTTTTTATGAAACAAAAGCTTCAAGTATAGTAAAACTCTCTAAAAAAACGTTAAAGATAGTTCGATAATAATCAGTTTTAAGCAAAAACAAACTCAAACTAAAATATAATCTCATTCCTGAAAAAAATGACCCTGTCGTCTAGTGGCCAAGGACGTCTGGATTTCCTCCAGAACACGCATGTTCGAATCATGCTGGGGTCGCCACTCAACTTTTATTTTGTAACTTTTGAGTTAAAAAAGCTAAAGTAATCACAACAATTGAAACAATAACAAATCCTATAAGTTCATTTTCTAAATCTGACACAATTAAATTCCTAAATAATTTTTTTATAAAATACTAAATCTTTTCTTTACTATAAAATTTCTTCCACATAATATCTATTGTTTTTCATATTGATATGTACATTTGTATCAAATATTTCTGATAGATTTTTACTTGTTAAAATATCTTCTTTTTTCCCACTTTTATAGATTGTATTATTATAAATCAAAGCTACATTTTTTATTTCTTCAAAAATTTCTTCTAAGTGGTGAGTTACTAAAATAATCGAACAATTTTGAGATAATTTTTTTAACATTTTAATAAAATTTATTTGAGCTTTTATATCAAGTCCAACAGTTGGTTCATCAAGGATGAAAGCTTTTGGATCATGGATTAATGCTCGGGCAACTATACATTTTCTCAGCTCCCCAGTTGACATTTCTTGAACATATTTATCTGCTAGATGTTCAATCTCCAAATACTTCATAGTCTCTCTTGCTTTTTCGTGTTGAGCTTCTGTAAAATCTTGATGTTTAAAAACTCCAAGAGAGCTATAATGACCACTTAAAACAACAATATAACCACTTAGAAAATAACCTTGAGTTGCAATATAGTTGTGTAAATCATTTGTAATGATTCCTAACTGTTTTTTTAAATCAGAAATAGAGTATGTTGCTTTTCCTAAAATCTCTTTTTTGTATTCATTTGTTTTTCTTGGATGGATTTCTGATTGGATTAGTTTCATCAAAGTTGATTTTCCACTTCCATTTGCTCCAAGTATCGCCCAATGCTCTTTTTCTTTTATTTTTAGAGTTATATCTTTTAATATAATTTTTTCATCGTATCCTACATTTATATTTTCAAAATCAATAATATTCATAGAATTTCCTTTTTTAATCTATATTCAATAATATCTTCAATACTAATAATTGGCATTGAATATTTTTTTGCAAAATTTATGATTTCTTCACCTTTTGCCATAGAACCATCTTCATT
>JAQVLW010000044.1:0-8450 GCA_028703945.1 Aliarcobacter sp.
TGGACGGGAATTATAATAGGTTTCTGTCCCTTTGTCAATAGCTTACCGCTTAAATTTAGCTTAAATTTTTGGATTTGCTGCTTTCTCACTACTTTACTATACTTCTATTGTGTTTTTTGCTTAATTTCATTTATCTTTGAATATCCTGTCTTTGGATATAACATAATTTCTTTACTATTTCCGTCTTTAGCAATAAATTTGATACTACATGGCGCTGTTATTTCATATTCATTCTCTTCATTTTCTTTTTCACTTAGTCTTGAATAAATTTTTCCATCACTTCCAAAAGATAATTGTCCTAAGGATGTTGTTGAATTGCAAGACATTTGAACATCAATTATTCCAAATTCTTTAGTTAATAATACATATTTACTATGTAAATTATTTTCTTCACATCCATTTGATGAATAAATATTCTTTCCGCTTAGTGGATCTTTTAATGTATCTTCAATACTTACATGGCCAGATTTATTTTTATCACTATATATTGAATAATATATTCCACCTTCACTTTTTTGGCATCTAAAGAATTTAATTGTCCATCTTTTTTTATGCCAAAGTTTATCTACTAAATCATATTTATCATCGATTAATGCTTTTTCTCTTGTATATGAAATATATAATTTAATTCTATTTACTAATTCATCTAAATAGTTTATTTTATTTTTTGGTAAAAAGATTGTATACAGTAATGCAATTAATGAGATAGTAACAATGATTTCTAATAAAGAAAACGATTTTTTCATTTTATTTTTATTAAATAAGCTACAAAAACTTCTTTTCCATAGTATTTTATACTTATTCTTTCACTTGGATAATCATAATTTTTTAAAGTCAAGAAGTAATCTTCTCCCCTTTCAATATGATAAAATTTTAATCTTAGTGCTAATTCATAATCATCTGTAACAACTGAATGTATATTTCTTTTTGAAAGTTCTTCAACTAATTCTTTAATAAAATGATATTGATACACAAAGTGTTTGTTTGGATTTGGAAGAATTAAATATAATGGTTTATTTACAAAAGTTAAAATTACATTTATTGACAACATTAAAATAACAAGAAAAGCCAAAATATTATACTTTGTTCTAAACTCTTTTAATCTAACACGATATGCATGAAAAAATGTTTTTAACATATAAGGTAAAGAGATTACAACAAAAGGTGCGAAATCTTCTATATAAATTCTTTGTCTAAAAGAAAATAATAAAGATAAAAGTAGTGCAGTAATTGAAATATACCAGATTAAAGTTCTATCGTTTTTTATCCAACTTCGATACATTGTATATATAAAATACAAAAAAAGAAATGGTGAGAATACTGTTGCATAAATAGCGAAAGTATCAACTAAAAAACCTCTTGGTCTCCCACTTGTTGAAAACCCATATATATACATTGAAAGTGTAAACAAAATTAAAGAGATATATAAAAGTTTTGTATCTTTATTTTTCAAAGAATAGAAAAATAGCGCTAAATATAAAATAGCAAAAGAGTTATCAATAAATAAAAATAGTAACAATAACAAATACGAATGTTTATTATACTTTTGATAATAATATAAATATAATAGAGTAAAGAAAATTACTACAATTGCACTATTTACAAGTAGTGATGCGCTTAGAACACCGGGAAGACTCATAAATATTATTATTGAAATATATCTATCTTTTTCATATCTAAAATAATTTTCTGTAATTTTATACATAATAATTACGCTAAAAGTATAAAATAAAATAAAAGGTAATCGCAATGCTAAATCATTTTGTCCAAAAATATAAATTGATATATTTGTAATTAAAGATAAGACAGAATTATTTACAAATACATTTAAAGCTTCTTTATATGAAATGCTAAGAGAATAAGTTGCTTTAAACAACAATATAAATGTTAATAATAGTAATAATGAATAAAAATAGTATTTATATTTGTTGTTTGTAATCATTTTTTTATAATTTTAGGAAATTATTTATAATTTTGTATCCATGTTCACTCATTATTGATTCAGGATGAAACTGTACACCATATATTTGTTTATCTTTTATTTCCAATGACATTATTTCATTGTCATCCTCGCTATATGAAGTAACGATAATATCTTCTGGAAGATTTTCTTTTTCTACTATTAATGAATGATATCTAGTTTGAGTAAACTCTTTAGGAAGTCCATCAAAAATTTTTGTATCTTTTACAACTTTAATTAAAGAAGTTTTTCCATGCATCATATTTTTTGCTCTTACAACATTTGCTCCAAAAACTTGAGCAATTGCTTGATGTCCTAAACAAATACCAAATATTGGTTTTTTACCTGCAAAATATTTTATTACTTCTAAACAAACTCCTGCATCATTTGGTGTTGCTGGTCCTGGAGATATGATAATTTTTTGCGGATTTAAATCTTCTATTTGTTTTAAAGTTAATTCATCATTTCTTATAATTTTTAAATCAGCTCCTAATTCTAGGCAATATTGAACTATATTATATGTAAAAGAGTCGTAGTTATCAATCATTAAAATCATATATATTATTTCCTTTTTTTTAAGTTTTGTATTATAACAATAATAAAATTTGTTTATCTTAAATTATTATTAACTTGATAATCATTCTTAGTATTAAGATTAATTAAAGAATAAAAATATTACTATTCAGTAATTAAATTTTGTAAAACAGAAAAAGGAATCTTTGATGATAAAAAAATTGGCATTAGGAGCTATTGTTTTAGCTTCATCTTTATTTGCTTCAGGGGAAGTAAATGTTTATTCTCATAGACATTATGATTCAGATAAGTTATTATTCAAAACTTTTGAAGAAAAAACTGGAATAAAAGTAAATGTTGTAACTGCAAAAGCAGAAGAACTTGTTTCAAAATTAGCAATTGAGGGTACTAATACACCGGCTGATGTTTTAATAACAGCTGATATTGGAAATCTTTATGAAGCAAAAGATAGAAAACTTTTACAAGCAATTGAATCAAAAACTTTAGAAGAAAATATTCCAAGTCATTTAAGAGATGATAAAAAAGAGTGGTTTGGACTTACAAAAAGAGCCAGAGTTTTTGTTTATAATCCGGCAAAAGTTAACCCAGCTGATTTAAGTGATTATTTATCTCTTACAGATGCTAAATTTAAAGGTAAAGTAATTACAAGATCATCTACAAATGCTTATAATAAGTCTTTATTAGCTTCAATAATTGCAAACCATGGTGAAGCTAAAGCTTTAGAATTTACAAAAGGTTTAGTAGCTAATTTTTCTTATGACCCAAAAGGAAGTGATAGAGACCAAATCAGAGCAGTAGCTGCTGGTGATGCTGATATTGCGATAGTTAATACTTATTATTTAGGTGTTATGTTAAATGGTAAAGACCAAAAAGATATTGATATTGCAAATAGTGTAAAAATATTTTTCCCTGCACAAAAAACAACTGGAACACATATAAATATTTCAGGTGCTGGTGTTACTCTTCATGCAAAAAATAGGGAAAATGCTGTTAAACTAATAGAGTTTTTAAGTTCATCTGAAGCGCAGTCTATCTTTGCTGAAGGAAATCATGAATATCCTGTTAATCCAAAAGTTAAAGCTTCTGGAACAGTTGTTGCGTGGGGAACATTTAAAGAAGACAATATTGCATTAAATGAAATTGGAAAAAATACTAAAAAAGCAGTTGAAATTGCAACTGAAGGAAATTGGAAATAAACAAATTTAAATACTACTTAGCCCCAATAATTGGGCTAAGTATTGCACTGCCTATACTATCACTTATACTATACTTCTTAATAGAAGGAAGTTTTGATTTTAACTTCTTAAAAAGTAGTGCCTTAATAGAATATACAAAAAATACATCATTACTTATTTTTGGAACTTTTACTTTAGTACTTATATTAGGAACAATTACTTCATATTTAAGTGCAAGATTTGAGTACTTTGGAGCTAAATTTTTTGCTATTACTTTTGTTTTACCACTTGCGTATCCTGCTTATATTTTAGGTTATACATATGTTGGTTTTTTTGAATATAGGGGAATTTTGTCAGATATTGTAGGAAATACAGGTGTTAGATTTGATATTCTAAATATGTATGGTGCTATATTTATCTTTTCAATTGCAATGTTCCCTTATGTTTATGTTTTAGCGAGAGTTTCTTTTGGCTCAATCTCTTCAACTGTATGTGAATTAGTTTCTCTACAACAAATAAATCCAATAAAAGCTTTTTTTAGAGTATATCTTCCACTTTCATATCCAGCAATTTTTGCAGGAAGTATCTTGGCTGTAATGGAAACACTAAGTGATTATGGAACTGTTTTATACTTTGGAATTGAAACTTTTAGTGTTGGAATATTTAAAAGTTGGTTTGGGTATGGAGATTTAGCACAAGCTATAAATGTGGCAATTATTTTACTTGTTTTTGTATTTGGTATTTTATGGACGGAATCATTAATAAGAAAAAAATATAGATTTGTAAGCTCAACACTTAGTACAAAAAAATCTCCAAAAATCAAACTAAAAGGTAAATATAATCTTTTAGCTTTTGTAATATCATTTATTATTTCAACTTTTACTTTATTTATTCCAACGGGAGTTTTGATTTATTGGTTTATATTAGATATTAATACCTTAGATTTTAATACATTTGATTACTTATTTAATACTTTGACTTTAAATATCATATCTTCAATAATCATAATAATATTATCTTTCATAATGATTTATATGCTTAGATTTTATCCATCAAAAATAGGGAATATCACACATAAACTATCAATTTTAGGGTATTCGATTCCAGGAGCTGTTGTTGGTGTTGGATTATTAATTTTAAGTAGCTTTATTGATAAATCACTTGGATTTATATTATTTAGTGGAACTTTTTTCATGGTAATTTTTGCATATGCAACGAGATATTTTGCTTCAAGTATTGGTTCTATTGAAAATGGTTTTAGTAAAATTGATTCAAGCATTGATGATGCAAGTAAAATATTTGGGGAAAGTGAAATAAAAAATATAATTCAAGTATATTTTCCATTAATGAGACCATATATAATAAGTGGTTTTTTAATTCTTTATATAGATATAGCAAAAGAATTACCAGCAACTTTAATATTAAGACCTTTTAATTTTGATACTTTAGCTATTAGGATATATGAACTTGCAAGTAATGAAATGCTTTATAAAGTAGGATTTCCTTCACTTGTTCTTGTGTTTACAACAGCAATTGCTGTGATGTTATTAAATTCTGGATTTGGAAGAAGAAAAATATGAATCAAATTGTACAAATAAAAAATTTAAGAAAAGTATTTTGTAAGGGTAACATCTGTGTTGCAAATGATATTAATTTATTTATAAATGAAGGTGAGATTTTTACAATTCTTGGAAAAAGTGGAAGTGGAAAAACAACTTTTTTAAGAATGATTGCTGGTCTTGAAACTCCAGATAAAGGTCAAATAATCATTGATGAAAAAGAAGTTTTTTCAAAAGATACAAATCTTCAACCAAAAGATAGAGGAGTTGCCGTTGTTTTTCAAAATTATGCCCTACTTCCTCACTTAAGTATTGCTTCAAATATTACTTTTGGAAGTGATGCTTCAAAAGCTGATTTAGAAGAAGTTTTAGAAAAAACAAAATTAAAAGGTCAGGAAAATAAATTTCCCCACGAATTAAGTGGTGGACAGCAACAAAGGGTTGCCCTAGCACGAGCAATTATAAATAAACCAAAAATACTTCTTTTAGATGAACCTTTAAGTAATATAGATACAGAACTTCGAGCCCATTTAAGAGCAGAATTAAAAGAAATGATAAAAGCTTTCGGAATTACTGCTTTATTTATCACCCATGATAAAGAGGATGCTTTTTATCTATCTGATAGAATTGCCATTATGAGTGGTGGCGATATCCTACAAGTGGGAACTGCAAAAGATATTTATCATCATCCTGCTGATTTGTATTGTGCAAATTTTTTGGGGAAAATGACTAAAATCTCTGAAAATTCATATATTCGACCTGAACATATTCAGATTTGTGAAAATGGAAAATATGAAGCAATTATAAAAAATATTGTATTTTATGGAAGCTTTTATGAAGTACTTATTCTTTCAAATAACCAAGAATTATTAGTTCATAGTTTCAATGATAATCTTCAGGTTAATCAAACAATTAAATATGATTTTGATGGTGAAATTTTGAACTTTTAGATTTAAAAAATAAAAGAGTTTTGATTTTTATGTATGAAGGAAAAAACATAAGAAATACTGATTCTCTAGAAAGATGCAGAGGTGATGATACTTTAGATTCCCTGCTAAAAAGCAGATGAATCTATGTATCAAAAAATTAATCTTCTTCTGCTACTGCACCAGCTGGTTGCAGTACTGATAAATAATCTTTAAAGCTTTTTTGACCTAAATTATCAGCTTTATAATCATTTATCAATTGTCCAACATAAGAAACAAGCTGCGTTGCTGGTACTTTTACACCGATTTTTCTGGCAATTCTACTTTTTGATGTTCCCTCAAGATTTCCACCTAATAAAACTTCATAACCTTCAACTCTTTGCCCATCATGTCTAATCATTGCGCCAACAAATCCAATATCTGAAATTTGAGGATGAGAACAAGCATTTCCACATCCCGAAATTGCCATTGTTACATTTTCTTTGAAATCTGGAAATTTATTTTCAAGTTCAATCAAAAATTTCTTAGCAAACTCTTTAGTTTCAGTAATACCAAATTTACAGAACTCTTTTCCCGTACAAGATTGTAATCTTGCTCTAAATGGAGTTGGAATATATGGATAACCTAAATTTGCAAATTCTTCAGCTAAAGTCAAAGCCACCTCATCTTTCACACCATAAACTACAAAATTTTGAGTTGCAGTTATTGTAATTCCACCTGCATTATATTTTTTACAAATATCATACATTGCTTGGAAATCCTCACCAGCAACTCTTCCAGAATTTGTAGCAAATCCAACATAAGAAAAACCAGCTTGTTTTGCTTTATTTATTCCAAAATGATTTCTATTTTCAGATGAAGTAATTTTTGGCTCAACCAAACCTTCTTGTAAAGAATATCCAATTGCTTTTTCGATTTCAGCAACAAATTTTTCAATTCCCCAGTCATTTAAAAGATGTCTTACTCTTGCTTTATTTCTGTTTTCTCTGTTTCCATTGTCTCTAAAAATTTCAGCACAAGCAACTGCTACATCTTGAACTTGTTCAGGTTTTACATATCTAGAAGCTCTTGTTGCTATTTGTTTTGATTTTGATAATCCACCACCAATTGTTAAATCAAATAAAACTTCACCTGATTCTGTTTTAAATGCAGTAAATGCAACATCTTGGATTTCATGTGAAGCACAATGACATGCACATCCACTAACACCAATTTTGTATTTTCTAGGAAAGTTACAGAATCTATCATCATTATTTGCAAAATATGAATCTACATTTTTTACAAGTTCCCTTGCATCAAAGATTTCATTTTTATCTATTCCACCAACAGGACAAGTCATAATTGGTCTTGGTCCATCACCTGATGCCATTTTAGAAGTTAATCCAACACTTTGTAATAATCTAAAAATCTCTGGCATATCTTTTATTTGTATATAGTGAAATTGAACATTTTGTCTATTTGTAAAGTCAACTAAACCTTGAGCATAGTCTTGACCAATTTTTGCCATAACTTCTAATTGCTCTAAATTCATACTAGTATCAACTAGTTTTATTCTTTTCATGAAATATTTTTTATCTTCAGTTCCATCACTATTTACGTGAGGATACATTCCATACCATTTTAATAATCCAATATAATCACTTGATAAAGGAATTCCTTCATTTGCTTCTTTATAAATATCATCAATAACTCTCAAAGGGTTTCTTGATGCTTTTAATTGTTCTACTGCTGATAACTCTTTTGCCATCTTATTTCTCCTATTATCTAAAGATATAAATATTATCTTTAAATCTCTTTATTTTCAAAATTATATCCTATTTTTATAAAAAATAAATTAAATTAATCCTGATTAATTTACTCTTGTTTAAAATTGGTTTTTTATTTGATTTCTTTTATCCTTATAAAAAATAATATAAATTAAAACAATATATTAATTTTATATAAATCCCCTGATTATCGCACTTTTTAAAGACAGAATTATTTTTAAGATTTCTTTCAGGATATTTCTTTTTTTTATGGTTTATAATTACAGTATAGAATAAGAATTAAATCTTAAGTATTTAATTTCACTTCATAGAGTCTTATTCTATCTAAAATTTTCGGGAGAATAAATTGAATGATTCATCTTCAAATGAACCAGATATAAATTTTGTACATTTTCTTGACTTATTAAAACAATTAATAAGAGTTCCATCAGTTACTGGTGCAGAACACTCATTTTTATTATATTTAAAAAGAGAATTAGAAGAAATTGGTATAAAAACGCAATATTACGATGGACTATTAGTCGCTCAAG
>JAQVLW010000044.1:8550-16477 GCA_028703945.1 Aliarcobacter sp.
TTAAAACAATTAATAAGAGTTCCATCAGTTACTGGTGCAGAACACTCATTTTTATTATATTTAAAAAGAGAATTAGAAGAAATTGGTATAAAAACGCAATATTACGATGGACTATTAGTCGCTCAAGGTAAAAATCCTACAAAAGGGATGTTAAGTGCGCATATTGATAGACATGGTGTAATTTGTACAGGTCCAAATGAATTTCAATTTGCTGCCTTTCTTGCAAAAAATCGTTCTGATTTAAGAGGAAATTCTTTATCTGAACAAACTTATCAATTAATTGCAAAAAGATATATAAACCAACAAGTTCAAGCTTATGAACCTTGGAGTGGAAGTTATTTAGGAATTGGTAAAATTTCTGATGCTTTTATGTGTGAAGAGATTAATAACTTGGTTTTTAATATTGAAGGTTTATCTCACTTACAACCAGGAACACCTATTGCCTTTAGTGATAAGCTCAATATAGAGGATGATTTAATTTCAGCTCAACTTGACAATGTTATTAGTGCAGCTATGATTATATATTTATATCAAAATGGATTTCAAGGAACAGCATTTTTTACAGCACAAGAAGAAGCAGGAAAATCTTGGAGATATGTTTATGAGTGGTTTAGAAAAAATAAAGTAACTACAAATGAATTATTAGTTTTAGATACTAGTCCTTATGATACAAGAATTGAAGCAGATATTCAACAAGTAGTTTTAAGAAATAGAGATGCAAATGCTAGATTTAAATCTCCAATTTTAAAACAATTAAAAAATTTTTGTCATAAAAATGAAATTAATTTTTCATGTAAAGATACTTTTATTCAAGAAAAAAATAAAGTAAGAAAAGAAAAAAATCTACCTTTACTTACTCTTGGAAGTACAGAACTTGGAAGAATTGTAATGGAATCAAAGGGTTCTATTCAAGGAGCAACTTTACAAATACCAACAACAGGTTATCATACAGTCGAAGAAACAGCTTCAATAAAAGCTGTTAAATCAATTTTATATATATTAAGCAGTTTATATATTGATAAAAAGCCTAATATAAAGTAATTTAAAATCAAAATATATATTAATTAGAGGAATTAAAATTATGGATTTAGCGATTATTTATGAATTAAGAGCAAACAATGTTAGTGAAGAGCACATTGAATTAATCATGGATAGAGTAAAAAATAGGTTAACAGAAGAGAATATTGATAAAGAACTTCAAAAATTAGGTTATGCTAAACTATTTACAGTTGATTATGATGAATATGATAACTATGATTTTGATGATGATTATAGTTCAAGTAACAAGGGAAATAATGAAGAAATTGACTAATAAAGAGTTAGTGAAATTATATTACAATGAATTATGGAATAAACAAAACAAAGATTATATTGACATCTTATTTGATGACAATATAACTTTTCATGGTTCTTTAGATATTTCAGTTGTAGGAAAAGAAAAATTCAAAGAGTATATGGACACCATTTTAACAGGGATTCCTAATCTATTTCATAGTATTTTAACTATGGTTTGTGAAGAAGATAATATTGCCGTTAGAGCATTATACAATGGCCGACATACTGGAAAATTATTTGATTATGAAGCAAGTAACAATAAAATTGTCTATAGTGGGGCATCATTTTTTAAATTTAAAAATGGCAAAATTATAGATATTTGGGTACTTGGTGATTTATTTAAACTTACTAAGCAGCTTTCATAAACATTTTGTTTATGAAAGGTGATATATGACACAAATTAGCAATAATATTTATTGTTCAGATTTTTTACTTGATATTGACGTAAAAACAAAATTACTACCAAATCCTTATTACGACTATCCTTATTTAATTATCAAAGATTTTTTAAGTAGCCATGAGTGCGATGATATTAATGAGAAAGTTAAAGAAGATGATGATTATCAAAAAGCACAAGTTAAAATAAAAGATATATTAATTAAATCTCAAACAAATGAAGAAATTAGAAAAACTAATATCTATAAATTAAGTGAAAAATATTTAGAAATTTATACAAATAGATTTTTACAACATCAAGCAAAAATTGAAGATTATTTTAAACTAGCACTTACTACTTCAACAAAAGTTCAAGTTTTAGAATATTTAAAAGACTCTTTTTATGCTATGCATAGTGATGACTCAAGTATGTTATACAAAAAAGAGGAACTCATAGGATTTATAGCTGTTGCCAAACAAAGAAAAATCTCAACTGTTTTATTTACAACTTCAAATGACGAACAAATAAGTGATACAACTTTTACAGGTGGTGAGCTTTTATTTAATTTTCTGTGTGATAAAGATGGGAACGAAATAAAAATAAAACCAAAAGCTGGAACAATGTTAGTATTTTTAAGTAATCCATATTTTACCCATGAAGTTTTAAAAGTAAAACAAGGAAGAAGAATAAGTCTAGTTCAATGGCATAATGCAATCATCAATTAAAAAAAAGCTTTTTTTACTATAATTACGCAAAATAATTAATATTAAGAGAAGCCATGAAATTAGATGAAAATCAATTAAAAGAGTTCCATGAAAATGGATTTCTAATCCTTAAAAACTTTACAGATTCGCAAACCTGCGATGAGATTCTACAAAAATGGATGACAAATACAAGAAGTGATTTTAAAGAGGTAATTCTTGAGCAATAATCTAATAAACTTACTAGAAGAAAAAACATCTTTTTCTAAAACAGTTATTCAAAATATATTAAAACTACTTGATGATGGTTGTACTATTCCATTTATTGCAAGATATAGAAAAGATTTAACTTCAAATGCCACAGATGAACAACTTCGTGATTTTGAAGATATTTATAACTACTCTTTAAAACTTCTAAATAGAAAAGAAGAGATTATAAATATCCTAAAAGAGCGAAACTTTTTGGATGAAAAACTTTTAGCTCATATAAATAGTGCCACCACTTTGCAAATGCTTGAAGATATTTATGCCCCATTTAAAGATAAAAAATCATCAAGAACATTAAGTGCCATTGAAAATGGACTTGAACCACTCAGCAATATTATTCAATCAATGAAATATTCACTTGATGAAATAAATCAAAAAGCAAAACAGTTTATAAATAAAGAAGTTACAACTATCGAAGATACAATTTCAGGAGCAAGTGATATTATCGCTCAAAGATATGCAGATGATTTTAGAACAAAAGAAGTGATTAGAAATATAGTTTTAAACTATGGAATAATAGAAACAAAAAAAACAAAAACCTTTAATGAATCTGGTGTTTATGTAAGTGTTGCAAATGTGAATGAAAAAATAAAATATATAAAATCACATAGATTTTTAGCCATAAATCGAGCAGTAAATGAAAAAGAATTAACCCTAAAAATCGAAGTAGATGAAAACTATATTTTAGAAAATATAAAAAAATATAAAATTCCATCAAGTGCAGCTAGTTCAAAAGAGTTAGTATTTGAAGCTTACAAAGATGGACTAAAAAGACTTTTACTTCCAAGTCTAAAAAGAGAAGCTTTAACACAAATGAAAGAAAAATCATCGAGTGAAGCAATCACACTTTTTGGGAAAAATCTAAAAGAATTACTTCTTACTCCACCACTTGTAAATCAAGTAATTTTAGGAATGGATCCTGGATATGTGAGTGGTTGTAAACTTGCAGTCATTGATGAAAATGGAAATTATCTAGCTTCAAATGTGATATATCCAACCAAACCAAAAGAGGATTTTATTACTTCAGCAAAAATAGTTTTAGAGTTAATCAAAAAATATAAAATCAACTCAATAGCTATTGGAAATGGAACAGCTTCGCAAGAAACAGCAGCATTTATTTCAAAACTAATAAATGAAAACAGTTTAGATGTAAAATACGCCGTTGTAAGTGAAATAGGAGCAAGTGTTTATTCAGCTTCAAAAATAGCTATGATGGAATATCCAAATCTTGATGTAACAATAAGAGGTGCAATTTCAATAGCTCAAAGACTGCGTGACCCAATGGCTGCTTTAGTAAAAATCGAGCCAAAATCACTGGGAATTGGGCAATATCAACACGATGTAAATCAAAAAGAGCTAGAACAAAAACTTGAAAATGTAACTGTAGATTTGGTAAATAAAGTGGGAGTTGATATAAATTCAGCTTCATACAAACTGCTTTCATTTATCTCAGGAATTTCTGAAAAACTAGCCCTTAATATAATAGAACATAAAGAAAAAATCAAAAATTTCAAAACAAAATCAGAGCTTCTAAAAGTAAAAGGAATCGGTGCAAAAGCATACGAACAATCAGTTGGATTTTTGAGAATCAAAGATGGAAAAAGTATTTTAGATAACACAGCAATTCATCCAGAAAACTATGATGTAGTTGAAAAATTACAAAAAAAATACAAAATAGAAGAGATAAAAGATAGCGATATTGAAACTATCTCAAAAGAGCTAAACTGCCCTATTTTACTTCTAAAAGATATAATCGCAGAACTTTTAAAACCAGGCTACGATGTAAGAAGTGAATTTAATGAAGTGGAATTCTCAAAAGATATAAAATCAATAGAGGATTTAAAAGAAGGATTTATTGTTAGTGGAGTTGTGCGAAATATCACAGATTTTGGAGCTTTTGTGGATATTGGTCTAAAAAATGATGGATTAATCCATATCTCACAAATCAGCGAAAAAAGAATCTCCCATCCAATGGATGTTTTAAGTATAAATCAACAGTTGAAGAATATTAAAGTTATTAGTATTGATTTAGAGAAACAGAGGGTTGGATTGAGTTTGAGATGAATGAAAAAGATTTTATAATAGATAAATTAAAAAATGCATCACTTATTATCAGAGATGCTCACTCTTTCTTATTTTTAAATTTTGAACAAAAAACAAAATTGATGAACATACATTAGGTTTAGGTAGTTTTTCTACAGCAATATCATTATTTGCATTAATTAATTTTGTATCAAAAATTTATTTAATATTAAATAAGGGAAATGAAAAGATTGTAACTTCATCTGAGATTGATGAATATGAAAAACTAAAAGAAGTAATACAAAATAATACAACTGAATGGAAAAATATTAAAAAATATTTCAGGAAACCTCGAATTGGTGATATAAATGAAACTGATGCTTTTATTTTTTTTAATTGAAAACTGCCCTATTGATTTTGGAATTGATAAAACTAATAAAGAACAAATTTGTGAAGTTTGGCAAAATTATAGAAATAAATTAACTCATTTAATTTCATTAAAAGGAAATACAGTAAACGGTCAAATGTTAATAAATCTCGCAATTGTTCCTACAGAGGAAGGAATGTATCAAGAAGTACTCAGCCATATTAAAAGTAGAATAAAAATAGATAAAGCGTTTGATATAGAAGAAGAAAAAACCAAAAATAATATTTTAGTAAAGAAAGCTGAATTAGAAAAAAATTTTGGGAATGAATTTTTACAAGTTATGATAAAAGATAAATGTCATATAACACGTTTAATTATTACACTTGAGATGCTTATTGAATGGCTAATTGAAGAAATTAAATCAGATAAATTTTTTAAAAATTATAGTGTTTTGATAAATTGGTTAGAAGAAGAACTGAAAACGAGACAAAACCTCTAATTTTTATCAAAATCCTGTAACCAAGAAATCAACCGCTCCAATAATCTCTTCTCTTCTATCTTTCAAAGAACAGACTTTATTTCCTAAAATTTCCATAGGAATACTTGCAAGTTCAACAGTTGATAAAATCACATCTATTTCATTTATAACAAATTTTGGATTTAAAAGATTAATTGCTTCTTTACTAACCACAAGAGGAATAACAACCCTTGAAGATAAATTTTTTAATATATCATTTTGAATATCCAATAAATATGGGATATTAACTTTTGTCTTTTCATTTATATTTTCATATACATCAAATTGAGCCATTAGAAACTCCTCAATCCATCAGAAAATAACCCATTTTCTGAAATTCTTTGATTATAAGAATCTATTGCTTCTTTATTTTCTTTTTCCCAATTTTGTATTTCATATTGTCGTATTAATTCTTCAAGAGTTTTTTCAACATTTGCAGAAATATTTATTTTATATTTTTTTGCTTTTTCTAGTAGCTCAGAATTAATCGAGATATTCGTAGCTTTCTTTTTGGCTTCTTTATTATATATTGCAGTCATGATATGCCTTTTTTATACACATAAATTATGTGTAAGTATAACATACATTAAAAAAATATTATCATTCAAAAAAACAAATTGATTCCTATCAAGGTATTCTAATAGCATATTGATTACAATTCTCAATAAATTAAAAGGATAATTCATTATGGAATATACATTAGTTCAAATCGTTCATTTATTGTGTGCAATAATTTTTATAGGTTTTGTATTTGCAGATTTATTCGTACTTCCTGCTATGAAAAAAGTTTTAAATGCTGATGAATATCAAAAAGTAATAGGTGCAATTTCTTCGAGAGCTAGAATGATTTTTCCTCTTAGTCTTTTAACTCTTTTATTAAGTGGTGGTTATATGTTTGCAAAATATATAAATTCTGAACTTGGGGTTTTTAATTCAAATTTACAGTTACTTTTGATTTTAAAAGCTCTTTTAGCACTAATTATTGCTTCAGGGGTTGTTTATTCTTTAGCAAATAAAGTTCTAAAAAAAACACCTCATCCTATTATGAAACATTTTCATAAATTCGTTTTATTTATAGGTATTTTAATAGTAATTATTGCAAAATTTATGTTTACAGTTTAAAAACTAGAGTTAAACTCTAGTTTTTAAATGCTATTGTATCAACTTCAACCAAAACATTTTTAGGTAAAGTTTTAACAGCAACCGTACTTCTTGCAGGTGCAGTTTCACCTTTGAAATATTGTCCATAGATTTCATTGAAAGCTACAAAATTATCCATATCAGATAAATAACAAGTAGTTTTTAAAACATTTTCAAAAGAACTTCCAGCTTCTTCTAAAACTGCTTTTAGATTTTCCATAACTTGAAATGTCTGCTCTTGAACTCCACCTGTTACTATTTCCATAGTTGCAGGATTTAGTGCGATTTGCCCCGATGTAAAAATTAGTTTATCAAAAGCTGTTGCTTGATTATATGGTCCAATTGCGCTTGGTGCTTTTGGCGTAGATATTATAGTTTTCATTTAGTTCCTTTATTTTTAAAAAAAGTATTATACAAACTTCTAACTTTCTATTGGGAAAAATAGTTCAAAATCTTTTTTGATATGACAAAGTGTCTCTTGATTTGCTCTATTAAATCCCTTTGATTTAATAGCTGCAATTACTATTGCTTTTGAATAATCCAATACTTCTTCATCATTTAAATATTCATTTACATCTATCCATTTTGCATCAACTATTTCTTGAGTATCTTGTATATTTATTTCAAAACTTTTAGGAGTTGCCGTACACAAAATATATAAATTTGATTTATGAAATTGGTGTGGATAAAAATGTCCCAAAGAGATGATTGACTCAAACTCCACAATAATCCCTGTTTCTTCAAGAACTTCTCTTTGTAGAGCTGTTGTTATCATCTCAGCATCATCAATATGACCACCAGGAATTTTATATCCAGCAGTTGAGATTCTTTCTTTTATTACCAATAATTCATTTTTATCATTTATTACAACTGCACCAATACCTAAAGTATGATTTGAAGCTGTTGGAATTATTGCATTTTCTTTTAATCTTTTTACGAGTAAAACATACTCTTCAGCACAAGAATGAAATGTAAATTCTTTTTTTGTAGCAATTGAAATAAAATCTGATTTTTTTATATCTATATAAATCCAAATTAAAAATCTTTTATATTGAACTTCTTCAATCAAAAAATCAAGATTTAACTCAAACTCTTCTTTGCTATTTGGTAAATCTTTTGATTCTATTGTTATTCCATTATATGGGTCAAGAATTGTATTAAAACATCCGATTTTTTCTAAACTAGTATTACTCATTTTTCCC
>JAQVLW010000045.1:0-4216 GCA_028703945.1 Aliarcobacter sp.
GCGCTTCCTGATAAAGGTCCAGATTGATCTACTAATGTAATTGCACCAGTTGTTGCATTGTTAATAGCTTTTAATTCTGCTAAAGTAATTGCATCATTTACTGTTACAGCACCTTTATAACCTGCTAAAGTAGGTAACATAGCTGCTAAATCTGCTGCAGTTCCACTTAATGCTACTGATGTATTAGCAACTTTGATTGTTCCAGTTGTATAAGTATCTATAGTTTTTAATTGTGCTAAGTTATAGTTACCAGTTACTGTAATAGTACCAGCATAATTAGCAATAACGTGTAATACAGCTAAATCCGCCACAGAACCACTTAATGCTACTGATGTATTAGATACTGTTGTAGTATCTACACCTGCATCAGCTATAGTATTTAATTGTGCTAATGTATAATTATTATTAGTAATTGTTACAGAACTTCCATTAGCTAAATTGATATTTCCAGCGATTGCTGTTAAAATTTCTGTTGATGAAGCCACAAAATCTACTGCTGTATCTAGAGTAATAGCACCAGTTGTTGCTTTATTTATAGTAGTTAAGTCTTCTAAAGTTGCTGCACCAGTTACTGCTACATCACCTTTATATCCTGTTACTCCCTTTAATGCTGCAAGTATCTGTTCTGTAGTTCCACTTATTGCTACTAAGCTATTATTAGCTATTTTATCTATTGCTGTTGCCATGAATATATCCTTTTGTTTTTAAAATTCTGTAATTTTACCGCATATTTTTTAAAACATAGCTTAAAATTTTATTAAATAAATTATTAATCCAAATGTTTGAACTTTTTCAATTCTTCTTCAATGCTTGGAACTTTCATAAAATGCTCACCTATCAAAAATGCATCAGCACCGATAGAGCTTAATCTTTTGATAGTTTCAACATTTGAAACACCTGATTCTGCAACTATGATTTTTCCATTTGGAATCAATGGAATCAATTTGTCACAAAGTGTCATATCCATTTCAAATGTATCAAGATTTCTATGATTTATTCCAATAATCGTAGCTCCACTTTTTATAGCTTTTGTTAAATCCTCAAGGTCATGGATTTCAACTAAAACTTCAAGCCCTAAATGAATAGCATATTCATAAAGCTCTTTTAACTCTTTTGAACTTAGCGCTTTTGCAATAAGTAAAATAAAATCAGCTCCATAAACCAAAGCTTCAACAATTTGGTATTTATCAACTATAAAATCTTTTCTGAGAAGTGGAGTTGGAACATATCTTCTAATAGCTGTTAAATATTCTAAATTTCCTTGAAAATAGTGAGGTTCTGTTAAAACAGAAATTGCATTTGCTCCACTATTACTATAAGCTTGTGCAATTAAAATTGGGTCAAAATCCTCTTTTATGATTCCTTTACTAGGACTTGCTTTTTTAACTTCTGCAATAATTCGAATAGGTTCTTCTTTTGTAGAAGTTAAATATGGTTTTACATCTCTTGGAGCATAAGGATTTGAAGATAATGTTCTTCCTAATAAATCTAAACTTATCTCTTTTTTTCTCTTTTCTAAATCTTGTTTTGTTTTTTCAATTATTTCATCTAAAATCATTTTTTACACTCCTTTATTTTTTCCCAATGTAGTTTTATTTCTTCATCATTTAAGCCAATTTCATCAATAACTCTTTTCATTTGTTTATTAGCTTCTTTACAATTTTTCAGTTTATATTCTCCCCAAGCTAAAGTATCAAGATAGGCTATATTATTTGGTTCTTCTTGTAGTGCTTTTTTTACTAAAAATACACCTTTTGATACATTTACATCAAAATCAATCAAAATATATGCTAAATAATTTTCATAAATATGATTATCCATATTTTGCGTTACTTTTTCAAGTTTTGTAATAACACTGTTTAATACACTTTTCTTATTTTCAGCCATTTCAAATTCTATAATTGCTTGTTGAGCTAAATAATCAAAATTATAACTACTAGCATATAATCGACCTAATAAATCATAAGCTTTTAAAGGTTGATTTGTAATTTTATATAGATTTAACAAGATTTCATCTTCAGGTTCGTTTTCTTCTAAAAACTCTATTGCTTTTCCAACATTGTCTTTTGCTATATATTTTGTTAATAAAAGTTTTGTTCTATCAAATATCTCTACTTCATTATTCTCACTATTTTCACTATTGTCTTTATTTTTTTTATACTCAAAATACATCTCTTTTAATAAAGGAACCATTTTTTGTGTTTGTTGTTCTTTTTCATAAAAAGTTAAAAGTTGTATTGATAAATTAAAATCATGACCCTTGTCTTTTATATATTGTTCTATTTTATTTATAGCTTCTGTTTTTTGCGATAAATTAAAATATTGAATATTTGTTAAATTAAGAAATGTATTTGCAGATTTATTCAAAGCAAATGATTTCTCAAAAAACTCATACGCTTTTAAATAGTCTTTTTGCTGTAAATAAATTGTTCCTAAAAGTTCATAATTTACATCACTTTTAAATAAATTAGCTAATTTTTGTGCATTTAATAAAGCTTCTTTTTGATTTCCTAATTTAAATAATGCAAAGGTATATAATCTTAAGATAATTTCTTCTTCTTTGATATTATTTTTATAATATTTTAAAGCATGTTCTTTGACAATTTTATAATCTTGTATATGCGTAGATATAGCTAGATATTTTACAAAATATTCATAATTATCTGTTTTTTCAAATAATTTAAAATATAAATTCCTTGCATCAAAATATAATTTTTGATTTTCTGATTCTAATGCTAAAATTATATATTGATTTTCTGATTCAAAACTCTTGGTTTTTAACTCAACAAATTTTGTTTTTATTGGTTCTTTCTTTTCTAGTTCCAAAGTTTTATTATTACATCCGTTAAAAACGAATAATAATAAACAAAGGATTAAAGACTTCGTATAGCTGGGCACTCTTTATAAACCTCTTCTTCATTTTCTTTAAAATAATCCCAAAAGGGAAAAGTTCTACATTGACTTGGTCTTACATTATAAATAGAACATTGTTTTTTCTCCAAATCAAAGAAACAACACGCATAGTTATTTGAGGCTAATTGTATCTCTTTTATGCTATATTTGTAGGCTACTTTATTCAAATATCTTTTTTTTAAATCTTCACTAGAAATTTTTTTATACAAAGCTAAAGCTTCAATTTCTTGTGAATTTATCCAAATATAGCCACTTTCACCAATACAACAATTACCTTTGCAAGAATCACAGCCACTTGGCTCAAAAGCAAAATTAAATCCATCTTTTTTAACTAAATTACTCAATATCAACCTTTATACTGTGTGTTGAAGATTTTTTGTATATCTCTTGTACTTCAGAAGTAAACTCATTGTTTTTATCAAAAACTATTAATGGTTTTAATATTTTTGTTAAAGACTTTGAATTTTTTTTTGCATAAACTAAAATCAATGTTGCATCTTTTGAATCTTTTGGATGAACAAACTGCAAAGCTTCTAAATTAAATTTATATTTATTCAATAATATTAATATTTCATTTATCTGTTTTACATCATAACAAAAAAAGAATTTTCCTTCACTATTCAAAATAGTTGAAGTCTTTTTTATAAATACTTCAAGTGGCAAAGAATCATTATATCTAGCTATTTTCAAACATTCATTATCACTTTTTATCACATCATTATGATAAAAAGGTGGATTTGAAACACAAATATCAAATCTTTTATCAAAATCTATTTCTTCAAAAGAACCTTCATATAATATTGAATCTATTTTATTTGTTTTTGAATTTTTAGATGAGAAGAATTGAAACATTTTTTGTATTTCACACTGATTTAGTTTTATTTTTTCAAAATTCTTTGCTACTAATAAACCTAAAATTCCACTTCCACTTCCAATATCTAGTAATTCACCTTTAATATTTTTGTATTTTTTTAAATTCTCAACAATAAAGTTATATAAAAAATGCGTATCACTGTTATAACAATAGCCATTTGTTGACTGATATAAAACCAAAAATCTTCCTTCTTTTATTTAATGGGATTATATCTAAGTTAAATAAATTTGATTATTAATTATCTCTTTCATAAGTAAACTAGATGAATATTTTAAGCTTAAACATAGTTTTATAGGCACTTTATTATCTTGTTGCAAAATGTAACAAGAGTAAAATTCGACTTATAAATTCTACTTATAAGTTCATCTTTAGAACTTTTATAAGATATTATTTGACGATAATATATTGAGTTAAGTCAAGTATTGATAT
>JAQVLW010000045.1:4316-16355 GCA_028703945.1 Aliarcobacter sp.
ATTATCTTGTTGCAAAATGTAACAAGAGTAAAATTCGACTTATAAATTCTACTTATAAGTTCATCTTTAGAACTTTTATAAGATATTATTTGACGATAATATATTGAGTTAAGTCAAGTATTGATATTAAAATAATTTAAGGAGAAATTATGTCTAATATGGAAGCTCCTGCAAATACACCTGTTTGGGTTAATGAAGCTAGATGCAAAGCATGTGATAAATGTGTTTCAGTATGTCCAGCTGGCGTACTTGCTATGAGACAAGAAGTTCATTCTACTTTAGGTTCAATGATAAAGGTTGTTCATCCTGAATCATGTATTGGTTGTATGGATTGTGAGTTAGCATGTCCTGATTTTGCAATTTATGTTGCTGATAAAAAAGAGTTCAAATTTGCAAAACTTACAGAAGATGCAAAAGAGAGAAAAGAAGCGGTTATAAAAAATAATTATAGAGAACTAGAGGCGTAAGGAGAATTAATGGCAAGAGAACTAATTTCGACAGGAAATGAATTAGCAGCAAAAGCTGCACTTGACGCAGACGTTGAGTTTTTTGGTGGATACCCTATTACTCCTTCAAGTGAAATAATGCACGTTCTTTCTTCTGCATTACCAGCTAGAGGACAAGCATGTATTCAAATGGAAGATGAAATTGCAGGTATTTGTACAGCAATTGGTGCTGCTATGTCTGGAAAAAGATCAATGACAGCAACATCAGGACCTGGTATTTCTTTAAAAGCAGAAAACTTAGGAGTTGGATATATTTCTGAAGTTCCTTTAGTTGTTGTAAATGTAATGAGAGGTGGTCCATCAACTGGTCTTCCAACAAGAGTTGCACAAGGTGATATTTTACAAGCAAAAAACCCAACTCATGGAGATGTTAAATCTATTACTTTAGTTCCTGGTAATTTAAAAGAGTGTTATACAGAAACTGTAAGAGCATTTAACTTAGCTGATAGATTTATGCAACCAGTATTTGTTTTATTAGATGAAACAATTGGTCACATGAGTGGAAAAGCAGTAATTCCTGATTTAGAAGAAATACAAGCTGGTAAAATTTCAAGAAGAAAATTTACAGGTGATAAAAAAGATTATAAACCTTATGGTGTAGGAGCTGATGAAGCAGCTATCTTAAATCCAATGTTTGAGGGTTATAGATACCACTTTACAGGACTTCACCACGGACCAACAGGACATCCTACTGAAGATGCTGATATGTGTGATGCTTTAATGAAAAGATTATTCAATAAAGTTGATGCTCACTTAGATGAATTAGAATTAAATGAAGAATATATGTTAGAAGATGCTGACATTATGATTATTGCTTATGGTTCTGTATCTTTAGGTGTAACAGAAGCAATTAATAGAATGAGAAAAGAAGGACTTAAAGTAGGAATGTTTAGACCTATTACAATTTGGCCAAGTCCAGCAAAAAGAATTAATGAATTAATGAAAAAATTTAAAAAAGTATTAGTTACTGAATTAAATATGGGACAATTTGCAGGTGAAGTGCAAAGGGTATCAGGAAGATCTGATTTTGATACATTATTCAAAGTAAATGGTAGACCTTTATCTCCACTAGAAATTATTGAAAAAGTGAAAGGAATGTAATTATGGCTTTTAATTATGATGAATATTTAAGAACAGATAAAATGCCAACACTATGGTGTTGGGGATGTGGTGATGGAGTTATTTTAAAATCTGTAATTAGAGCTATTGAAAAAATTGGCTGGAATATGGATGATGTTTGTGTTGTTTCAGGAATCGGTTGTTCAGGAAGATTCTCTTCATATATCAACTGTAATACAGTTCATACAACTCATGGAAGAACTTTAGCATACGCAACAGGAATTAAACTAGCAAACCCAACTAAAAAAGTTATTGTTGTTGGTGGTGATGGTGATGGTCTTGCAATTGGTGGAAATCATACAATTCATGCTTCAAGAAGAAATATTGACTTAAACTATATTATTATCAATAACTTCATTTATGGATTAACTAACTCTCAAACAAGTCCAACAACTCCTCAAGGTATGTGGACTGTTACAATGAGTAGAGGAAATATTGACCCTACTTTTGATGCTTGTAAATTAGTTGAAGCAGCTGGTGCTTCATTTGTTGCAAGAGAAACTATGCTTGACCCTAAAAAACTTGAAAGAACTTTAGTTAAAGCTTTTGAACACAAAGGTTTCTCTTTTGTTGAAGTATTCTCTAACTGTCATGTTAACTTAGGAAGAAAAAATAAAATGGCTACTGCAATGGCTAACCTTGAGTGGATTGATTCTATTTCTATGGGTAAAGCTAAATTTGAGAAATTAGAACCAGAAGAACAAAAAGGTATTTTCCCAACTGGTATTTTAAAACAAGATACTGAAGCACTGGAATACTGTGAAGCTTATGATAAAGTAAAAGAAGCTCATAAAAATAAAACTATGGTTCAATTATAAGGAGATACACATGGCAACAAATAAAACATTAATGAGATTTACAGGTGTTGGTGGACAAGGTGTACTTCTAGCAGGTGCGATTTTCGCAGCTGCAAAAATCAAAGATGGTGGATATGGATTAAAAACTGCAACTTATACATCTCAAGTAAGAGGTGGACCAACTGTTGTTGATATTACTCTACAAGATGATGAAATTTTATATCCTTATGCAAATGATGGAGAAATTGATTTTATGCTTTCAGTTGCACAAATTTCTTACAATCAATTCAAAAGTGGTGTAAAAGAAGGTGGAGTTATCGTTGTTGAACCTAACTTAGTTACACCAACTGAAGAAGATAGAAAAAAATGGAAAATCTATGAGATTCCAATTATTACTATTGCAAAAGAAGAAGTAGGAAATGTTATTACTCAATCAGTTTTAGCATTAGCTATGGCTAACTACTTTACAGGTGAAACTGTTTCAAATGATGTATTAAGAGCAACAATGCTTTCAAAAGTACCTGAAAAAGTACATGAAATAAATAATAAAGCATTTGACTTAGGTCTTAAATACGCAAAAGAAGCACAAGCTGCTAACTAAAAAATAGAGGTTATTTAACCTCTATTTTACTCTTTTATATAATTACTATAATTTTCAATCTTCTCTTTTAATCTTTTTGCTAAATAAATATTTGAATTACCTAAACAAGATAAAATAAAACTTGCTTCTTTCTTATAAGCCATTATTTTTTCATTATCCCAATGTTTTGGAGGAATTGATAGATTTGTAATTCTATCAGCTAATTTAACCATTTGAACTTCATAGGGTTGAGCTAGTAATTTTTCAATACTATCTTTCATCTGTTCTTGTTTTGAATTTAAAGTTTTATCTTTTGTTAAAGCTTCAACTCCATCGGCAATTTCACTTCCGAATTTTACATATAATTCATCATAAGTAATATTTGTATCTTCAATTACATCATGCAATAAAGCACAAGAAATGGCAAAATCTGCTTTTTTTTCATCAAGTTGAGATTTTTCACAAGCATTTATAACTTCCATTGCAACACAAGTTATATGAGCCAGATAAGGTAAACCTTTTGGAGTTTTTTGTTCAGCATGGGCAGATGCAGCAAAATTTAGAACTTTAATATAATTTTCTTGATTAAACATTTGATTTACTCTCATTTTTATGGTTATTAATAATATTATCGCTTTTTGAAAAAGAAATTAAATCTTCAACTGTTTTAATCTTAGAACTATCAATATTTAGCAAACTTTTTTCAAAAACAATAGCTGTTGTTAAAGCATCATAATAAGCTCTATGATGATTGTCAACTTGAATATTTAAAACTTCTTTTAAAAAACCCAAACCATATTTTTCAGATTGAATAGTTCTTTTTGCTAAATCAATAGAACAAATTTTTCTATTTAGAAGTTTACCCAAATGAAATTTTTCAAAAGAATCTGAAATAAAAGTGTAATCAAATTTTATATCATGAGCTATAAAAACATCATCTTCTAAAAAAACTTTAAACTCTTTTAATACTTTTTCTAATCTTGGAGCATCTTCTAACATTTTAAGATTTATTTTTGTAACTTCTTGAACATAAGGCGGTATCTCTCTTGCATGAACTAAAGATTCAAATTTACCAATAATCTCACCATTTTTATATTTTACTGCACCTAATTCAATAATCTGATAGCCTTTTTTAGCACTTCCACCATTTGTTTCAATATCAACTATACAAAAAGTTTGTTCTTCAATTGGTGTTTTTGTTGTTTTTAAATAAACAAAATCTCCATCAAACTCTAATGGTAAACCATTTGATAAAAGTAATTCAAATTCAAGTTCAGGAGTTTCATAAAGTGCATCTGTTGCTTCTTTTAATAAATCTAAAAATTCAGTATATAAAATCGGTTCTTTTAATAATCTTTGCAAAATATTTTGTAATTTGAATTGAGGTTTAGGAATAATCCTTCTATTTGATTTCATTAGCCTCTTTTACAAAATCTATCATTTTTTGTTTAGATTTTTTTCCCTTTGATTCTTCAACTCCGCTACTCACATCAACTCCATAAAAGCCATAATTTCTTATCTCTTTTAAATTGGATGCAGTTAATCCACCAGCTAGAATAAATTTTGAACAATCAAAATTTTCAAACCACTCTAAAGCAATTCTTTTTCCAGCTCCACCAAAACCATCAACAAAAGCATCTAACAAATAATAATCATTATTTAAATTCTTTAAATCTTTTTGTGATTTTACTCTAATAACTTTTATGAATTTTACTTCTAATAACTCATAATTTAATAGTTCATTATCATCAATAATTTGAGCCAATTGCATTTTCGATTCATGACAAACTTCATTTATAAAATTTTCATTTTCATTTACAAAAAGTCCCACTGTTTGAACAAAAGGAGGAAGTTTTTCGACTATTTCTCTTGCTTTTAAAGGTGTAATATATCTTGGAGAATCTGCATAAAAAACAAAACCTAAAGCATTTGCCCCTGCATTTATCGCATCAAGAGCATCTTGGAAATTTGTAATTCCACAAATTTTAACTTTCATTTTAAACCTGCAGACTTTTTATAGCTTTTGAATAATCAGAATTACCAAATACATAAGACCCAGCAACTACAACATCAACACCAGCTTCTTTTAAATCATGAATATTTTTGTCATTTACTCCACCATCAACTTGAATTAGACAGTTTGGATTTCTTTTATTAATTAATTCTTTTAATTTTTTTGCTTTTTCAATAACTGAAGGAATAAATTTTTGTCCACCAAAACCAGGATTTACTGACATTAATAAAACCATATCTAAATCTTCTAGTAAATATTCTATGGCTTCAGGTGGAGTATGCGGATTTAAAACAATCGCTGGTTTTATTCCATAATCTCTAATTTTTTGAATAAGTCTATGTGGATGATTTTCACTTTCTATATGAAAAGAAATATAAAGAGGTTTACAAGGAGCAAATAATTCCACAAAAAATGTATTATCTTCAACCATAAGATGAATATCAAGAGGTTTAGTAGCAACTTTTGCAACAGGATTAACAACAACAGGTCCAATAGTCATATTTGGAACAAAATGTCCATCCATTACATCAACATGAATTAAATCACATCCCCCATCACAAATAGCTTTTATTTCGTTTGCTAGATTTCCAAAATCAGCCGATAATATAGAAGGTGCTACAAGCATCTTTTCTAACCTTTTTTTCTAAATTTTGGTCGATTATATCATTTAAACTCTTTTAGAAAGTATAAAATCAACATATAATATTTTTTAATGTAGAATACGGCAAAAAAATAAATTGGTGAATAATGAAAAAAATTTTATCCTTATTTTTATGTAGTTTATGTTTTGGTGAAAATATAGATGAACTTTATAAAGAAGCTCAAAATTTAGAAAATCAGGGAAATTATAAAGAAGCTATGCTTTTATATAAAAAAGCTGCGGATTTAAATACTCCAGAAGATAAATATATACTTGATTTAGCAAAAAACAATGAACACAAAGTTGATTCATTTACAAATATGAAAAAAGCTTTTTATCAAAAACAAATTGATAAGGTAAATGATAAAGAAACTGATGAAAATCTAAAACAAATAATTACAAGTGATTTTAGTCTTTATCCTTATAAAAAGAATTATTTATTACCAGTAACTTATGATTTTAATCAATCAGAAGATAGAAATTCTTTTGAAACAGCTTTTCAAATAAGTATTGAAAAACCTATTGCTTATAATATTTTTGGACTTAATGAATCAATAAGCGCTGCATATACTCAAAAATCATTTTGGCAAACAGCAGAACACTCTTCACCTTTTAGAGAAACAAATTATGAACCTGAAGTATTTATTCAATTTCCATATAAAGATAATAGCGTATTAAAAAGCTATAAAGTTGCTTTAAATCATGTTTCAAATGGGAAAAATGATGAATCTTCAAGATCATGGAATAGAGTCTATTTAGAAGCTTACTTTCAATTATCAAATCTTTTTATAATTCCAAAAGTTTGGTATAGACTTCCAGAAAACGGTAGTGATGATGATAATCCAAATATTCAAGATTATTATGGATATGGTGATTTAACTTTCCTTTATGTTTATAAAAAACATACTTTTGAATTAGCATTACGAAATAATCTTGAATTTAATGATGCAAATAAAGGTTCAGCAGAATTAAACTGGACATTTCCTTTACCTGATTTTTTATCTAACCTTGATTCATATGGATTTTTCCAAATATTCTCAGGTTATGGAAATAGTTTAATTGATTATGATAGAGAAGTTCATAAAGTAGGATTAGGAATAGCTTTTTCTAGATAATTCTACTTTTTCATATTTTGTATATAATAGAAAATAGCTTCTATTTCTTCTTCAACCAAAAAGTAAGTTGGCATTACATTAGCATAATGAATTAATTTCTCACATACTTGCTCTTTTTCAAATTTTAAATTTAAATTTTTTTTAGAATTTACTTTTAGTGAAAAAGTTTCATAATCTATACTTTTTATATCAGGAATAACTAAAGTACAGTTGTAAACTTTTTTTTCAAGCAACTGATGTTTAAAATCAACCATTTTTCTTCCTCTTGCATCATTCCCATGACAACTATTACACCCTATTCCTCTTGGGTTATTATAAAGCATTTTCCCATATTCATATTTTGTAATAAAAGAATTATTAATATCTATTAAATCTTGTTGCTGCTTTTGTTCAGGTGCATTTACTTCTGGCTGTTTATTTTCTAATTGATTTTGTTCAACTTCATTGGCAAAAAGAGATAAATTAAAAAGTAAAAAAATCACATATATATATTTCATTTAAGTCCTAATTTATCTATATTTTTAAAAAACCAATAGAAACTAAACATTAAACCTGGTGTTTTAGCTTTTGATTCATCAAAAATAAATTCTTCTGCTTCTTCACTTGGCAAATACATAACTTCAATTTGCTCATCATTTATTCCACCACCATCATGAATTTTCATTGATTCATCTATTTTTGCAAAAAATAAATATTGACAAGCTCCGCTTATTCCCACATTTGTATAAAATGAAGTTATTTTTAAAATATCATCTGTTAAAACATGATACCCACACTCTTCATCTATTTCTTCTTGAACAATTACCTCTAAAGGTTTATCTTTATCAACTAATCCTGCACATAATTCATAAGTAAATGTTTTAGAATTATCATTTAAAAAAACAGGAACTCGAAACTGTTTTACAAGTAAAAATGCTTTTTTTTCAACATGATATAAAAGGATTGCTACACTATTGTGACTTCTAACAGCTTCCCAAGTTTTATCTTTTCCATTTTGATTAAATGTTACTTTTATTGGATGAATAAATTTTGTATCTTTTAATTCACTTATTTCTAAATTTTCAATTATATTTATCATTTTTTATCTTTAAAATTTTTTTGTATTCTAACGAAAAAATAATTCAATTTACTTTTTATTTACTATTGACGTAAAATCAATACTAAAGATTGTCTCTTCTCCTACTTTAGATTTTAAATCAAGAAGTAAATTATATTCATTACAGATTCTTTTTACTATATCTAAGCCTATTCCAAAACCGCCTTCATTGTTATTTCCTCTTTTATATCTTTTAAAAATATTTTTTTCTTCATCTTTACTTATTCCTCTTCCAAAATCTCTTACATATAAAATATTATCTTTTAATGTAACCTCAATAATAGAATCTTTATAACTATATTTAATCGCATTTGAAATTAGATTATTCACCAATTTTTGTGTTTTTGTCTTATCCATTTTAATAAAACAACTAAAAAGATTTGGATTTATTTGGATATTTTTTGTAATAGAGATATCATTAAAATAATCAACACTTTCTGCAACCAAATCTTTTAAATCAAACTCTTCATAAACATCTTCATTGATTTCATTAAAAGCAGAAAAATGAATGTCATTATATATTTGAGAAATTTGTTTAGAACTACTTAAAATATATTTCATCATTTTTTCTGGATTTTTTCCATTTTTTAGCATAGAAACTGAAGTCATTAAAACTGTAATTGGAGTATTTAATTCATGCGCTGAATCTTTTATAAATTTATCCATTGATTCAACTCTTTTTCTTGCAGGATTTAATAAAATTTTTGATAATAAATAGCCTATACAAGCTATAAATATTGAACTAATAATTAATTTAATCAGTATTAAGATTTTAATATTATTTTTATCACTAACTACTTGGCAACTTTCCAAAATTATATATTTAATAGGAATATTTTCTTCATCAAGAGTAGTTATATAATAGCTATAAAAGTTATTTTCATAAATATTTTTTGAATAATCAATTTGAAATCTTTTATCTAAATATGAAAAAATAATATTTTTATCCTTATCTAAAAGAGCATATTTAATATTTGCTTTTGATAGTTTTTCAGGAATAAAATCTTTCTTTTTCATGTATTTATCTAAAATTTCAGCTTTAATTTGCATAGAAGCATTTTTAAGTTCCATAGTACAAGAATCATGTGCCATTTTTAATTCATTTTGATAATAAACATACAAAATAACACTAACAAGAAAAATTGTTGAACTTACATAAATAAATAAAAAATTTCTTAAAGCTCTTTTTTCATCGTTATTCAAATCTATATCCTACTGAACGAATAGTTGTAATTTTTTCTTTACCAATAATTTCTCTAAGATTTTTTATATAAACTCGAATAGTAGCATCTGTTGGCATATCATCATAAGCCCAAATATTTTGTAATAATTCATCACTTGAAATTATTCTATTTTTATGTGTACAAAAATATTTTAAAATATCTCTTTCTTTTAAAGCAAGATTTATTATTTTATCATCTCTAAAAATTTGACATGATTCAGGTTCAAAAAATAAGTTTTTATCAATTTCAATTTTATTATCTTGATTAATTAAAAATTGTCTACAAAGTTTTAAAATCCTTTGATCGAGTTCTTCTAAATCAAAAGGCTTTTTAATATAATCATCAACGCCATTTTCAAAGGATTCTTTTAAGTGTTTAGTATCTTGATAAGCTGTCAAAATAATAACTGGAGTGTTATTTTTATACTCTTTTCTAATACTCTTTAAAACCTCTATTCCACTAATTTGTGGGGTATTTATATCTAATAATGCAATATCAAACTTTTGCTCAATTAAAGCTTCTAAAGCAACTTGTCCGTTAGTACACAAAGTTACTTCAAAACCCTTATCTTCGAGATGTTCATTTAATAAATCACTTAATGCAACATCATCTTCTAGTAACAAAACTTTCATTTAAAACCCTAATACTAAGTGTGTATGTTTATCTAAAGTTATCAAAAACTAAAGGAGCTTTAAAATCAAGTGATTTTAAATGTTTCATAATAGTCTGTAAATCATCAATATTTTTACCTGTAACTCTTATTTCATCACCTTGATTAACAGCTGATACTTTTAATTTTAGATTTTTAATTTCTGTTTGAATTCTTTTTGCTTCATCTTTTTCAATACTATCAATAATTTTATAAGAATATTTTCTATTTCCACCACTTGAATCTTCTTTTTTTAACTCTTCTAGTGAATTTATAGAAATGCCTCTTTTATTCATTTTTGAAATTAATATATCTCTCATTGCATCTATTTTATTGTCACTTGTACTAATTAATGTTAAAGTTTTCGCTCCAACATTTAAATCTAATTCTTTTGAAATACCTTTAAAATCATATCTAGTATCAATCTCTTTTTGAGCTTGAATTACTGAATTTTTAACCTCTTGCATATCAAGTTTTGCTGAAATATCAAATTGATGTTCTTTAACTGCCATAGTTATTCCTTTTTTAATTTATTATTATATTTTAACATTAAAAACTAAATACATCATTATATTTATATTTAAAACCTAGTTTTTCTATCTTTGAACCATTAATCTTTCTATCTAAAAAGAAATTATTATCCAAAAATATCGGAATATCAAAATTATACTTTTTAGAATTAAAACTATAAATTTCTTTTTTTGTAGGATGTTCATTTGAACAAAGATTGAAAATTCCATTTAAATCATTATCAATTACAAATTCTGTTGCATTTATTACATCATTTCTATGAACAAAGTTTATCAAACTTTCTGGAAATTCGACTATTTTATTTGCACTTCTTTTTCCAAAATATCTATTCTCTCCAACAAGTGCTGAAACTCTAAAAACTATATTACTTTTATTTTCAATAAGCTTTTCAGCATCAAATACTATTTTAGAACTTGAATCAGTTATTTCATATTTTTCATCAAAATTACCTATAATATTTGGATAAATAGAAGTAGAACTTATAAATATAATTTTTTCAATATTCTTTATTTTTTCGTGATTATAAATTTTTTCTAAAAAATTTAAATAATTTTCAAATTTAGAAGGAGGATAATTAATAAATAAATAATTAGTATCTAATAATTCCTCTAAAAAATCTAAATTTTTCTCATTTAAAATATATGAAGAAAATCCTTCTTCTTCATATATTTTTTGTTTTTCACCATTTCTTGATGAAACTTTTATTTTATACTTATTTTTTAATACTTTTGCAAGTTCAAAACCTAACCAGCCTGTTCCTAAAATAGTAAAAGTTTTCATTTAATTTTTCAAAATTTCATAAGTTATTATAATCCAAGCAATAATTAACAAAGAACCACCAATAGGAGTAATAGCTCCTAAAATTGGCATTGATAAAATCGCTAAAAGATATAATGAAAATGAAAATATACACATCCCAATAATTATAAGCCAAATAGCTATATATATTTTTTTTGAATTAGGTTTTAAAGCATAAAGAAAAGTAGCTATAAAAAGTCCAAAAGTATTATAAAAGTGATATTCAACACCTGTATGATAAATCTTTAACATATACTCATCAAGTATAGATTTTAATCCATGTGCGCCAAAAGCACCCAAACTAATAGCTAAAGCCATCATAAAAGAAGCAAGAGCTAAAAATATTTTAATTTTATTATTTAATATCATTATTATTCATATCCTAAAGTAATTTATTTAACATCAACTTCCCAAAAAAACTCAATCCAAGTATTAGCTTCTCTAACACTAAAATCTGGTTTTATAACAGCTGTATTTTTATAAAATAAAGTTGCTAATTTAAATTCAATATTTGGAAATCTCTCTTTTAAAATCTTAAAGATTTCTCTCATTGTCTCACCAGAATCAACAATATCATCAATAATCAAAACTTTCTTAGCATGAGAAATATCTGGAATATTAAAAATATTAAATGTATCCAATTTAACTTCACCATCATAATGAATAGAGTTTAATGAATATAAATTCTTTATATTCATCGCTTGTGCCATTAAATGAGAAAGTGTTAATCCACCTCGTGCAACTGCTAATAAAATTTCAGGTTCAAAACTTCTACATTTATTTACTAAAATCTGTGTATCATCTTTAAATAAATCATAACTATAATAAAACTTTTTCAAAAAATTTCCTGTATTAATATAAGAGACGATTGTATCAAAAGAAAAGTAATAGCTAAGTAAAGATGAAATGAATATAATTTCAAAGAGCTAAGTGGTGCTCACAATCGGAGTTGAACCGATAACCTCTTCCTT
>JAQVLW010000011.1:0-40706 GCA_028703945.1 Aliarcobacter sp.
CTCCCAACTCTTTCATTTTCAGGAGTTGTTAAAAACTTTTCGTAGTTTTTTAAGACTCCTTCTTTATTTCTTTCACTTATCCTTTTATTTCCAACATATATTCCCCATGGTTCTAAATCTTTTGTTACTGTTGAATTTGCGCCCACCATAGCACCTTCACCAATAGTTACTCCTGGTAAAATCACTGCATTTGCTCCAATTATTGAAAATCTTCCAATACTTATTGGTAAACTTTTTACATTTCTAAATTGATTATCTATTGTTGAATTACCAAATCCTCCATCTTTAAAATCATCAGTAGCAGTCAATATTCTAACTCCTTGAGAAATAGCAGAAAAATCCCCTACTATTAATTCACCTCCACCTGTTATCGAAGCATAAATTCCTATATGTACATAATTACCTAGTTTTATTTTACCTTTTGCATAAATAAATGCAAAATCATCTATTATAATATTTTTACCAAATTCTATATTTTCTATTCCTATAATTTTTGTATACTCAAAAGTCCTTGCATTTGGAATTTTGTATTTATCCATTATAAACTTTCCTTAATAATTTTGATAATATTATCTTGAATTTCTTTTTCAAATTCAGCATAAATAGGCAAACAAAGTATTCTTTTGCTTATATCTCTTGAGATTTTACATTCTTGTTTTGGCTCGATATATTTTAAAGTATCAAGAGATGGATAAAAATATCTTCTTGGGAAAATTTGTTTATCATTTAAAGCTTTTTGTACTTTTAAAAGCTGTTCTTCATTTTTGAAAACTACAGGAAAATAACTATAATTTTCTGTAGCATTTTCATTTTGCTCTTGAAACTCTACTAGATCTTTTAACCCGATTCTATAGTTTTCTAAAATAGCTTGTCGTTTTTGTTTTATCTCTTCTATATCATCAAGTACACAAAGCCCCATTGCTGCTTCAAACTCATTCATTTTAGCATTTGTACCTAGATGTGGTATTTCTTCAGTATTTTTGATACCAAAGTTTATAAGATATCTAGCTTTTTGTACTAATTCATCATCATTGATTATTAAAGCACCACCTTCTATACTATGAAAAAGTTTAGTTGCATGAAAGCTAAGAGTAGAGATATCTCCATAGTTTAATACACTTTGCCCTTTATATTTTACATCAAAAGCATGAGCTGCGTCATAAACTACTTTTAGCTTATGTTCTTTTGCTATTTGTTCTATCTCTTCTACTTCACAAGCATTTCCAAATACATGTACTGGAACAACTGCTGTTGTATTTGGTGTGATTAGTTTTTTTATATTTTTTGGGTCAAGATTAAATGAATTTTGGTCTATATCTGCAAATATGGGCAAGATATTATTTGTTACAAGAGAACTTGTCGTCGCTACAAAAGAAAAAGGAGTAGTAATTGCAAAACCTTTTATATCCAAAGTTCTGTAAGCTATCTCAAGAGCCACTGTACCATTTGATACTAATATTATATTTTTTACACCAAGATACTCAGCAAGCCTTTTTTCAAGTCTTTGAACAAGTGGACCATTATTTGTAAGCCAACCATTCTCATAAATTTCATCTATATATTTTTTATATTTTTCTTTGTTTGGAAGATAAGTTTTTGTTACGTTTATCATTTATTAATCCTATATTTACCTAAATACCACTCTATAGTCTTCACTATCCCACTATCAAAGTTTTCATCTGCTTTCCAACCAAGTTCATTTTCTAGCTTAGTTGCATCTATTCCATATCTTCTATCATGTCCCGCTCTATCTTCTACGAAAGTGATTAATTCTTTATAAGAAGAATTATCAGCTTTTGGAACTTGCTGATCTAGAATAGTACAGATTCTATCTACTATTTGAAGATTCGTTCTTTCATTTCTTCCACCGATATTATATGTTTGTCCAGTTATTCCCGTATGATAAACTATATCTATACCTTTACAGTGATCAAGAACATATAACCAATCTCTAATATTTTTTCCATCACCATAAATTGGAATTAGATTTCCTAGAAGAGCATTTCTTATTATTGTAGGAATTAATTTTTCATCATGTTGTTTTGGTCCATAATTATTTGAGCAGTTTGTAATAACTGTATTCATTCCATAAGTTTCATTATATGCTCTTATTATCATATCACTTGATGCTTTAGAAGCTGAATAGGGAGAGTTTGGAGAGTAAGGAGTAGTTTCAGTAAATAAATCATTCGGGTCAAGGCTTAGTGTTCCATATACTTCATCTGTTGAGATATGATGAAATCTACAATCTTGATATTTTTCTTTATAAGTAAATGGTTTATCCATCCAGTATTTATATGCAACATCTATTAAAGTAAATGTTCCATTTACATTTGTTTGTACAAACACACCTGGGTTTTTAATAGAGTTATCAACATGAGATTCAGCAGCAAAGTGAATAACACCAGAAATATCATATTCAGCAAATATAAACTCTACTAATTCTCTATTACAGATATCACCTTTGATAAATTTATATCTTGAATTATTTTCACACACTTTTAGATTATCTAGATTTCCTGCGTATGTTAGAAGGTCTAAATTAATTAGATTATAATCAGGATATTTTTCTAGAAAATACGGCACAAAGTTTGAGCCTATAAAACCTGCTGTTCCTGTTAGTAATATATTTCTATTATTGTTATTCATTTTCTTCTCTTACTAAATCATAAAGATATTGTCCATATCCATTTTTAGAAAGTGGTTTTGCAATTTCTAAAATCTTTTCTTTATTTATCCAACCATTTTTATATGCTATTTCTTCCAAACAAGCTATTTTATAACCTTGTCTATGTTCTATAGTTTGTACAAATTGACCTGCTTCTATCAAGCTATCATGGGTTCCAGTATCAAGCCATGCAAATCCTCGACCTAAAAGTTCTACTTTTAGTTTTCCATTTTTTAGATATTCTTGATTTACAGTTGTTATTTCAAGTTCATCTCTTTCACTTGGTTTTACATTTTTTGCTATTTCTACAACACTATTATCATAGAAGTAAAGTCCTGTTACTGCAAAGTTTGATTTTGCTTTAGTTGGTTTTTCTTCTATACTTATTGCATTTTTATTTTGATCAAATTCAACTACACCAAATCTTTCTGGGTCTTTTACTTGATAACCAAATACAACTGCACCCTCTTTTAAAGAAGCAGCATTTTTAAGCATAGGAGAAAATCCTTGTCCATAGAAAATATTATCTCCAAGAATTAAACAAACACTATCATTTCCAATAAAATCTTCACCTAAAATAAATGCTTGAGCTAAACCATCAGGATTTGGTTGAATTTTATATTCTAAAGAAATACCCCAATCAATACCATCTCCTAAAAGTTCTTCAAACTTACCTATATCTTGAGGAGTTGATATAATAAGTATTTCTTTAATTCCTGCAAGCATCAAAACAGACAAAGGATAATAAATCATTGGTTTATCATATATAGGAAGCAATTGTTTACTTATACTTCTTGTCACAGGATAAAGTCTAGTCCCACTTCCGCCTGCTAGAATTATTCCTTTCATTTTTGTCCTTTCTTGTAAAATTTTTTATACCAAACAACAAACTGCTCAATACCAACAGCCAATTTAGTATCAGGTTTATAACCAAAATCTTTGATTAAGTCATTTGTATCTGCATAAGTAGATACTACATCTCCTGCTTGCATATCCATAAAATTCTTTTTAGCTTTTATCCCTATTTTTATTTCTAAAGTTTCTATAAAATCAAGTAATTGTACAGGAGCATTATTTCCTATATTATATATTTTATATGGTGCAGAAGAAAGTGCTGGGTTTGGGTTTTCAGGATTGAAACTTTCAGATGATTTAGATGGATTATCTATTACTTTGATTATTCCATCTACAATATCAGCTACATAAGTAAAATCTCTACTCATATTTCCATGATTAAATACTTTTATAGCTCTATCATTTAAAATAGCATCTGCAAAAAGCATTGGTGCCATATCAGGTCTTCCCCAAGGTCCATAAACCGTGAAAAATCTCAATCCTGTAGTTGAGATATTATAAAGATGACTATACGTATGAGCCATCATTTCATTTGATTTTTTTGTAGCTGCATATAGTGAGATTGGATGGTCTGTATGATCGCTTGTTTTAAAAGGTTGGGATTTATTTAATCCATATACAGAAGAACTAGATGCATATGATAGATTTTTTATATCATTGTGTCTACAAGCTTCTAGGATATTCATAAAACCTTTTATATTAGAATCTATATAAGCATGGGGATTTTCTATAGAGTATCGCACACCTGCTTGTGCGGCTAGATTACAAACAGCATCAAACTTTTGCGTTTCAAAAAGATTATATATAGAGTTTGTATCTGCTAAATCTATTTTTACAAATCTATGATTTGGGTAAGTTTTAGAATTTACTAATTTATTATCTTCTAGTTCATCTTTATTTATACCAAGTTCATTTAATCTTGCATATTTTAGATTTACATCATAATAGTCATTTATATTATCAAGCCCTACTACTTCATCACCTCGTTCTAGAAGTTTAAGTGCAAGATGGAATCCTATAAATCCTGCTGTTCCTGTTACTAGTATTTTCATTTCAATACCTTAACTATCACTATTAAATATGTCACGAGTATATATTTTTTCTAATACATCTTTTATATCTTCTGAAATTCTATTTGCTACAATTACATCTGAAATTTTTTTAAACTCTTTCAAATCTTTGATTACTCTTGAGTTAAAGAATTCATCTTCTTGAAGAACTGGCTCATAAACAACAACTTCTATACCTTTTGCTTTGATTCTTTTCATTATCCCTTGGATCGCTGAACTTCTAAAATTATCACTTCCTTCTTTCATGATAAGTCTATAAACACCCACAATTTTTGGTTTTTTAGCAATAATACTATCAGCTATAAAATCTTTTCTAGTTGAGTTTGATTTTACGATAGCTTCAATTAGATTACTTGGAACTTCTGTATAATTTGCCAAAAGTTGTTTTGTATCTTTTGGTAAACAGTATCCTCCGTATCCAAAACTTGGATTATTATAGTGACTTCCAATTCTAGGATCAAGTCCAACGCCTTCTATGATTTGTTGTGTATCTAGGTCATGTGTTTGTGCATAAGAATCTAGTTCATTAAAATACGCAACTCTCATAGCTAGATATGTATTTGAAAACAGTTTTACAGCTTCCGCTTCTGTTGAATCAGTAAAAAGTATAGAAATATCTTTTTTTATTGCACCTTGTGCTAATAAATTTGCAAAAATTTTTGCACGCTCTGATTTTTCACCTACAATTATTCTACTTGGGTGAAGATTGTCAAATAGAGCTTTTCCTTCTCTTAAAAACTCAGGAGAAAATATAATATTTTGAGTATTAAATTTTTCTCTTAAACTTTTTGTATAACCAACAGGAATTGTAGATTTTATTATCATTACTGCACTTGGGTTTATACTTAAAACATCTGCTATTACATACTCAATAGATTTTGTATTAAAATAATTTGTTACAGGATCATAATCAGTTGGAGTTGCAATTACTATGAAATCTGCATTTTTATATGCTTCATTTTTATCCAATGTTGCTTTAAAATTTAAATCATCTCTTAAAAGATACTCTTGTATTTCAACATCATCTATTGGAGATTTTTTATTATTTATCATTTCAACTTTAGAAGCAATAATATCAAGAGCTATTACTTCATTATATTGTGATAACAATAGTCCATTTGATAGTCCTACATATCCGGTTCCAGCTATTGCTATTTTATATTTATTCATTTATTTTAAACCGATTTTAATATCTTGATCTAACTCAGATTGTAATTCTTCATATTCTATTTTTTTTCTAGCTATAAATTTTTGAGTTAAAAATATTTTTTCTTTTATACCTTCTTCTGTAAGTAAGTATTTATATTGAAGTTTATTTTTGCTGTTATAGAAATTCTCTATTTTAAGAAGACCTTTATCTCCAAGTGCTTTTAAGACATAGTTTATTTTTCCTACACTAAATCCTAGCTCATTGGCTATTGTCTTTTGAGTAGTTACTTTACCAATACTTCGCAAAATAGAAAGTTCTAACTCTTCACAACTCAATATATTCCCTTTTTTTAGTAATTTAATAATTACGATAATAACCAATTCAAACTTTGAATCTACTTTTAAAATAGATTCAAAATAATTGGTTGTAGTTATATTAAATCGTGATCTCTTTAATATCAGCGATTTTTCTAAATCCTTGATATACTAAACCTATTAGATTTTTTCTATTAGTTTTGATTTTTTCATTTTCATGATTTACAAAAACATTATCAAAAAAACTATCTAATTGTGGTTTTAAAGCAAATAGTGCTTCTAATTCTTCATCATAAGTTATAAAAGATTTGAATTTCACTTCATTATATTTTGTATATAACTCTTTTTCTTCACTATTTTCTAATAAATCTTCATCAATTGTAAGTTTAACTGTAGTATCAACATCTTTAATAATATTTGCAACTCTTTTAAATGTTGCAACATAATCTTTGAAATTATCACTTTGAACTATTGGATTTAAAGCACAAATTTTTTGTGAAATTTTGTAAATATCTGTTTCTCCGCTTGCTAAAACTGCTTTTAAAACTGTTGGATTAACTTCAAAAATTTTAAATAATCTTTCATTAAAGAACTCAATTAATACTTTTTTATCTAAATTTTTATAGTTTATAGATAATCCATCAATAATTTTTGATAAATCTATTGATAATTTATGCTCCATTGCAATTTTTACAATTCCAGCTGCTGCTCGTCTTAGAGCAAATGGGTCTTTTGAACCTGTTGGAATTTTACCAACACTAAATAATCCCATTAAATTATCTAATTTATTTGATAAAGCTACAATAGATGAGAATACATTTGATGGAAGTTCAGAATCTTCTCCATCTGGTAAATATTGCTCTTTTAAAGCAGTATAAACCAGTTTATCTTCTCCTGCAAGTTTTGCATAGTAATAACCCATTAAACCTTGTAGTTCTGTGAATTCATAAACCATTTCTGACATTAAATCTGCTTTTGAAAGCATTACCGCTTTTTGTAAAAGTTCTTTCTCTTTTATTCCAAAAACATCTGCTAAATAAGAAGCAATTTTTGCTTCTCTTTCACATTTTTCATAACTTGAACCTAAACCTTCAACAAAAACAAGTTTTTTAAGTCCTTCATTTGATAAACCATTTTTAATATCATTTTTATAAAAGAACATTGCATCAGCAAGTCTTGGTCTTAATACTTTTTCATTTCCAGCAATAATGTAACCAAAGTCTTCTGTTTTTGAGTTTGAAACAACAATAAAATTATTTGTTAAATTTCCATCTTTATAAACTGCAAAATATCTTTGGTTTTCTTTCATTGAAGTTACAATTACTTCTTCTGGTAATTCTAAAAATTCAACATCAAACTTTCCAATTAAAGCTGTAGGATATTCAGTGATTGCAACAACCTCTTCTAAAAGTTCACTATCAATTTCTATTTTAATATTGTGTCTTTGTTCTATATCTTTCATTTGAGAAAGAATTCTTGTTCTTCTTTCATCTGGATATAAAATTACTCCACTTTTATCAAGTTTGCAGAAATAATCTCCTGCAAAAGAGTAAGAAAATGGCTCATAAGAAACCATTCTATGAGCAAATGAGAAATTAGATGATTTAACTCCAAAAAGTTCTGCATCAACTATTTCATCACCTAAAAGAATAGATAAACTTCTGATTGGTCTAATAAAACTATCAGTTCGGCTTGCCCATCTCATTGATTTTCCAAAATTTAATGAATGAACAAATTCATTAATCATGTCATTTAATAAAGTTTTAGAAGGACTTCCTTTTACTTCTTGTTTAAAATAAAGAACTTCACCTTTTCCTAAATCAATTTTTCCAAGTTCTGAAACATCAACACCACATTTAGTAGCAAAACTAATAGCAGCACCTGTAGGAATACCATCTTTATAAGCTATTTTAATAGGCGCGCCAAACTGTTCAACAGTTGAATCTTCTTGAGCCACTTGAAACTCTCTATGCCACAATACTAACCTTCTTGGTGTATAAAAGAAATCAAATTCACAAAGCAATCTATTTTTTTCTAATATATCACTCCATTTTTTTTCAATATTTGGTAATTCATTTAAAAATGGAATCGCTGGTAATTCTTCTACACCAATCTCAATTAATAATGGTTTATTCATCTATTTTATCCTTGTTAGAGTTCTTATTTTCATTTTCTTCAATTTTGTCTGTATGTTTTTTTATTTGTTGTCTATTAAAGTTGATAATGAACATTGCAACCATAATAACGAACATAATAAGTATTACTGTGTCTAATATATCTTTCACATTTATCCTAAGTTTTATCTATTAAAAGGCTAATATTTTAGCCAACAATCACTTATTTTTTAGTAAATCCATCAAACTTGAACTATTGTTTATTGAAGAGTTTTTAAACAAATCTTCTTTATTTATATGACACTCTTTGCAAGATGCAAGATTTTGATGTTCTATTCTATTTGATTCTATTAATTTATTTTGAGAATGACAAGCAAAACAATCTCCTCCACACTCAACCATAGTTGTAGGAGTTTTAGTATGACATGCAATACAAGTTGTCAAAACTTGATGATGTTTTTCTTTTATTGATTCTTTTAACACAGGATGACAAGACATACAATCACCACTACAAGCAAAAGAATAGAGAGTCAAAAAAATAAATAATAAAACTATTTTCATTTTTAATTTATCAACTCTCTATAAATCACCCCATCTATTTGAGCGATAGCTGTTTGCTCAAACTCTTCATTTGAATCAATAATTACAAGATTTTTTGAATCATACATATAATTATCAGCTATTTTTTGTATTTCACAAGCGAGATTTTTTTCTGAGATTATATATTTAATATTTAAACTATTACAATAAATTGCTTCTTTTATCGAGCTTACAATAACAGCTGATGAAAGATTATTTTTATAAGAATATTCTAAAGCTTTTTCATCATAATGAAATATAATTGTTGAATTAGCTTTAGTATTTTTTATATTTTCAATGTTTTTTATATATATTATTTCTTCAAGAGGGACAAGTTTATCACCAATAATTATCATTTTAATTCCTATTTATTTAACAAACATTCTTTTGAACAATAAAATTTACCATTACTTACAATCGCTTCTTTTTGAGAAACATATATTTTGCAAGTTGGGCACTCTACCATTTCATCTTCAATTTTCTCATTTTTTTTACTAATAATACCTTTTTCTCTATTCTTTTTGAAAAAAAGAATATAAATCAAAAAAGCTATAATTACTACTGCAATTATTTTAAAAAACATTATTCACCTTTTATATAAAGATAATTTCTATCTTTTCTATTTACTATTTTATAATCATTAATTTTTGCTGTTTCAATCTCAGATTCAAGCATAGAACCTTTATAAAACAGATATGAACTATTTTCTTTTTTAATATTTTTTGTAATATCTAAAAGTAAAGAAGTATTTGTAACTGCTCTTGAAGTAATTAAGTCAACTTGTAAATCTTTAACTTCTTCGACTCTACTACAAATAACTGTTAAATTTTCTAATTTTAAACTAGCTTTTACAAAATTTAAAAATGAAACTCTTTTGATTCGAGGCTCTATCAAGTAAGATTTTACATCTCTTAAAGCCATTGCTAAAATAAGACCAGGATAACCAGCACCTGTCCCAATATCTGCAAAACTATTATATTTATTTATAAAATTTAAAGGAAATATAGAATCCAAAATATTTTCTTCAATATCACTTCGTAAAAGTCTTCCACTAAGATTATGAACCTTCCCCCATTGTTGAAGTAATTTTATGAAAACTTCACAATCTTCATAAAATTTATCATCAAAATGAAGATTATTTTCTTCTAATAATTGTTTTAAAAGCATTAAAGCATATGTCCCATTTTTTCTTTTTTTGTAGATAAATATGCTTCGTTATATTTATTTGATTTTGTAATTGCTGGAATTCTTTCTATTATTTCAATTCCTAATGATTCAACATATTGTATTTTTTTAGGATTATTAGTTATTAATTTCAACTTTTTAACTCCTAAATCTTTAAAAATATGTCCAACTATTGAGTAATCCCTATCATCTTCACCAAAACCTAATTCTAAATTTGCTTGAATTGTGTTTCTTCCTTGGTCTTGAAGTGCATAAGCATTTACTTTATTTACTAAACCGATATTTCTACCTTCTTGTCTATGGTAAATTACTAAACCACCCTGTTGTGCTATAAACTTTAATGATAAATCTAATTGATTTTGACAATCACACTTTAAACTTCCAAGTGTATCGCCTGTTAAGCACTCTGAGTGAATTCTTACATAAGGGGCATCAAGAGTTTCAAAATCTTGACTCATAATTGCTAAATGTTCTTGATTTCCATCTTTGTAAGCTTTTATTTTAAATTTTCCGTATTTTGTAGGTAAGTTTGCTATATTTGATTGAATAATATTCATTTGTATTTAAACCTTAAACTGTTAAAATCATAGGATTATAACCAAAAGAGGTAAATAGAATGTTTAAACGATTTAGAAGACTAAGAATAAATGAGACTTTAAGAAATTTAGTTCAAGAAACTACATTAACACCAGATGATTTCATCTATCCGTTATTTGTAAAAGAAGGTAAAAATATCAAAACTGAAGTTTCTTCAATGCCAGGTGTTTTTCAAATGAGTGTTGATGAAATATTAAAAGAGTGTGAATATCTAGTAAGTATCAATTTAAAAGCAATCATTCTTTTTGCAATTCCTGATGTAAAAGATTCAGTTGGAAGCGAGTGTTTATGCGATGAAAGTATAATTGCACGAACAATCAAAGCTATAAAAGCAAAATTTCCACAAATGTTTATCGTAACAGATTTATGTTTTTGCGAATATACAGACCATGGACATTGTGGAATACTTGACCCAAAAACTGGAAGTGTTGATAATGATAAAACATTAGAAATTTCAGCTCAACAAGCATTAGTTCATGCACGAGCAGGTGCTGATATGATAGCACCTTCTGGAATGATGGATGGAATTATTACAATACTTAGAAATGCTTTAGATGAAAATGGATTTAGAAATCTGCCAATAATGGCATATTCAACAAAATTTGCAAGTGGATATTATGGACCATTTAGAGATGTTGCTGAATCAACTCCATCTTTTGGAGATAGAAGAACTTATCAAATGAATCCTGCAAATAGACTTGAAGCCATTGAAGAATCACTTGAAGATGAAAAAGAAGGTGCAGATATTTTAATGGTAAAACCAGCTCTTGCATTTTTAGATATAGTAAGAGATATAAGAAACGCTTCAAATCTTCCTTTATGTGTTTATAATGTAAGTGGAGAATACGCAATGTTAAAACATGCAGGAATTGCTGGATTGATTGATTATGAAAGAGTTATGATGGAAACTATGATTGCTTTTAAAAGAGCTGGTGCAAATATTATCATTTCATATCACGCAAAAGAAGTTTGTGAGATTTTAAGAAAACAAAACTAAACATGAATAATACTTATCTAGAAGCAATTGAAAATTCAAATATAGTATCAAAAACTGATATAAATGGAATTATTACTTTTGTAAATGATGAGTTTTGTAAAATTTCTGGCTATTCTTATGATGAACTAATTGGTCAAAACCATAACATTGTAAGACATCCAGATGTTCCTACTTCAAATTTTGAAACTCTTTGGAAAACTGTATTAAATAAAAAACCATATAAAGCAACGGTTAAAAACCTCACAAAAGATGGGAAAACTGTATATTTAAATACTACAATCACACCCATTTTAGATGATAAATCAAATATTATAGAATTTATTGCAATAAGATATGATGTAACTGCTGAAGTTGAATTAAAAAAACATTTAGAACTAAAAGACAAAGAACTTGAGCAGTTAAATCTAACACTAGAACAAAAAGTAATAGAACAAACGAAACAATTAAAAGAGTTAAATAAAACACTAGAACAAAAAGTTGCCCTTGAGATTAAAAAAAATGAAGAAAAACAAAAAATGCTTTTTTGGCAATCACGAATGGCAAGTTTAGGTCAAATGCTTGGGAATATAGCTCATCAATGGAGACAACCATTAACTGAGCTTAATCTAACTTTATTTAATATGAAAAGAGCTTGTACTAAAAATGATGAAAAAAAAGTAGATGAACTATATAAAGAAAGCAAACTTCTTATTTTAAATATGTCTTCAACGATAGAAGATTTTTCAAACTTCTTTAATCCACAAAAAGAGAAAAAAAGTTTTGAAATAAAAGAAGCTGTAAATGAAGCTTTGGTTATTTTGAGAAAAGTAATAGAGATGGAAAATATAAACATAAAAATAGATGTTCCAATAAAATATAAGGTTTTAGGAGTATCTAACGAATTATCTCAAGTAATTATTAATCTAATTCAAAACTCAAAAGATGCTTTTAAAATAAATGATATTAAAAATAAAAAAATTACAATAACTCTTAAAGAAGAGCATATTTTAGATAAAAAATATTCGTTACTTGAAATAAGTGATAATGCAGGTGGAATAAGTAAAGAAAATGCCGATAAGATATTTGAACCATATTTTACGACTAAACATAAATCTCAAGGAACAGGACTTGGACTTTTTATGTCTAAAATGATTATTGAAAAAAGTTTAGATGGAGAGTTAAGCCATGAAAATATAAAAAATGGTTCTTTATTTACCATAAAATTAGTTTTATAAAAAATAGGAAAATAAATGAATTATGAATTACTAAAAACACTAAAAATTTTAATTGTAGAAGATGAAAAAAGATTAGCACAACTTTTAAAAGATGCTATTTCTGATTCATTTTTTTCTGTTGTAATTGCAAAAGATGGAAATGAAGGGTTAAAAAAATTCAAAAGCTTTAAACCAGATATTATAATAACAGATATTATGATGCCTGTATGTGATGGATTAGATATGACAATCAAAATAAAAAAATTAGATGGAAATATACCAATTATAGTTTTAAGCGCTCATTCTGATAAAGAACAACTTTTAAAAGCTATTGATATAGGCATAAACAAATATTTTATAAAACCATTTGATCCAGAAGAAGTAATAGAGCATATAAATAAAATAGCACCTTCATTAAATAAAAAAAGACAGGTAAAACTAAAAGAAGATTTTATGTTTGATAATAATTCAATGTCTTTATACAAAAATACAGTATTAATAAATCTAACAAAAAGAGAAAAAGAGTTTATTCATCTATTAATAAAAGTTAATAATAAAGTAGTCGATTCTGAATATATAAAAGAAAATCTTTGGAATGAAGAAGTAAATGATGAAAGATTAAGAACTTTTATAAAAAGATTAAGAATAAAAACATCAAAAGATATTATAGAAAATATATCAGGGCAAGGGTATTTAATTTCTATATTGGATAGTTAAATTTTGGCAATCTATTTTATTTTTATCAATATCTGAAGATTTAGAAATATTTCCAATATTTGAAGAGGTTTCTAAAAAATTTTGTAAATAATATGTTTTTTTATAACCTAAGTTGCTAATAGTTTTTATCATCTCATTAATATCATTTTCATCAAGTAAAGATTTATTAATAGTAGTTCGTAATTCAAAATTAAAATCTATTTTTATTAAGTATTGTATAGTCTTAATAGTATTATCATACATATCAACTCCTACAATTTTTTTAAATTTATAACTAGGTGCTTTAAAATCAATGGCAATATAATCTAATAAATTTAAATCTATGAGTTTTTTTATTTGTGATAAATTTGTTGCATTTGTATCAAGTTTTATTTTAAAACCCATTTTTCTTATTTCTATACAAAAGGGGATTAGGTTATGAATAGTTGCTTCTCCACCTGATAATACAACAGCATCAAGAAGTCCTTTTCTTGTTTTTAAAAATTCAAGAACATCATTTTGCGTATAATTACCTTTTTTTGTATAAACTATAATATCATTATAGCAATACAAACATCTAAAGTTACAAGATACGAACCAAACTATGCAAGACAAATGTCCTACATAATCGGTTGTTGTAAATTTTGTAATGTTATATACAATCTTTTGATTCAATAAATTTAATTCTTTGATTGTGTTCACCTTTTTTACCTAAATTAAAGCTCTCAACTGGTCTATGGTAACCCATAACCCTAGTATAAACCATACACTTTGTTCTTTTTTCACTATGCTTTTCAAGCAATTCTTGACTTTTCATCATTTTTTAACTCCTTTTTTAAGATTTCCTCATCACATTTTGGACAATATTCATGTTCACCTGGTAAATATCCATGAATATCACAAACTGAAAATAATGGCGTTACAGTAATATAAGGCAATTTAAAGTTTGTTATTGTGTTTTTTACAAATTTTCTACAAGCATCTGTTGAAGATATTCTTTCATTCATGTATAAGTGTAATACTGTTCCACCTGTATATTTACATTGTAATTCATCTTGTAAAGATAAGGCTTCAAATGGATCATCTGTATAATCAACAGGAAGTTGTGAAGAATTTGTATAATAAATATTCTTACCATTCCCCGCTTGAATTATTTCTTTATATCTTTTCTTATCTTCTTTTGCAAATCTATATGTAGTTCCCTCAGCTGGTGTTGCTTCAAGATTGTATAAATTTCCTGTTTCTTCTTGAAATTTAATCATTTTTTCTCTCATAAAATCTAAGATTTCAATACAAAAATCATTTCCTATTTTAGAAGAAACATCAATATCTTCTTTAAAATAATTCTTCACCATTTCATTCATACCATTTACTCCAATAGTAGAAAAATGGTTGTTAAAGTTTGGTAAATATCTTTTTGTATAAGGATAAAGACCCCTTTCATACATATCTTGTACGAAAACTCTTTTCTTTTCAAGTGTTGATTTTGCAAGGTCCATTAACTCTTCTAATCTTGAGAAGAAGCCTTTTGAATCATTTTTGTATAAGTATCCAAGTCTTGCCATATTAATAGTTACAACTCCAATACTTCCTGTCATCTCAGCTGAGCCAAAAAGCCCACCACCTCGTTTTAGAAGCTCTCTTAAATCAAGCTGTAATCTACAACACATACTTCTTACATGACCTGGTTTGTATGCTTTTTCATTTGGAACTAGATTTCCATTTTCATCTTTTTCATATTGACTACCTATGAAGTTTTGGAAATATGAACTTCCTATTTTTGCAGTATTTTCAAATAAAACATCAGTATTTTCACCATACCAATCAAAATCTTCAGTAATATTTACTGTTGGAATTGGAAAAGTAAAAGGTTGTCCTGTTTTATCACCTTGTGTCATAACTTCATAATAAGCCTTATTTATTTGATTCATCTCTTTTTGAAAATCTTTATAAGTTAACTCTTCAAATGATTTATAACCTTTTTCTTTTATTCTTTCTAATAATTCTTCATTTTGAAAATCTTTAAAAAGATGTTTTTGATTTTTCGTTGGAATTTGATCTTTTAAATCAGAAGGAACTGTCCAATCAATAGTAATATTTGTAAATGGACTTTGTCCCCAACGAGCAGGAACATTTAAGTTATAAATGAAAGATCTAACAGCTTTTTTTATTTCACTATAAGACAAATTATCTTTAAACACATAAGGTGCTAAATATGTATCAAAACTACTAAAAGCTTGAGCACCAGCCCATTCACTTTGTAAAATTCCCAAAAAGTTTGCCATTTGTCCTAATGCTTCTCTAAAATGACTAGGAGCTGTACTTTCAACTCTTCCTCTAACCCCATTAAATCCCTCATCAAGTAAAACTCTTAAACTCCAACCAGCACAATATCCACTTAAACAATCTAAATCATGAATATGATAATCAGCGTTTCTATGGGCATAACCCTCTTCTTTTGAATAAACTTTATCAAGCCAATAATTTGCAATTACTTTTCCAGCACTATTATTTATAAGCCCAGCATGAGAATACCCAGTATTTGAATTTGCTTTTATTCTCCAATCATTTCCATTTATATATTCTTGAATTGTTTGAGTTGAATTTATATATGTAGTATCAGATTCGATTTGAAGTATTTGTTCTCTTTGGATTTTATGTAAATGTCTATATAAAATAAAAGATTTCATAACATCAAAATATCTAGCTTTAAATAACTCTTTTTCTATTATATCTTGTATATCTTCAACAGCTACTAATCTTTTTTGTTTTATTTCAAATAAAACATTGAAAAATATAGAAATATCATATTGGATATTTACACTTTTAAATGCTTTTTTTATTGCATCCTCTATTTTAAATGATTCAAAAATTTGTTTACTACCATCTCTTTTTAATATACTCTCAATCATTTATATTTCCTTTTTAAAGATTTCGTAATTGTAGACGAGATTTTCTTAATAAACAATGAGTTATTTTGTCACTAAAGTGTCATAAAATGGGCATTTTTAACAAAATCAAGGACTAAAAATATTAAATATTAGAAATATTAAAAATATTAAAAATTTAAGTTTTAAGTAGTTCTAAAGTTAAATTAAATAGAATGTCCGTTTTTATTAATTACAGAGGGAATAAAATGAGACATTTCTTAACATTAGCTGATTATACTAAAGAAGAGATTTTAGAAATACTAACATTAGCTAGACAAATCAAAGATGAAACTAAAAGAAGAGACTTTAAAGATTACATGCCTAAAAAAACATTAGGAATGATTTTTGAAAAAAGCTCTACACGAACAAGAGTATCTTTTGAAACAGGTATTTATCAGTTAGGTGGTATCGGTTTATTTCTTTCATCAAATGACATTCAACTAGGTCGAGGTGAGCCAATGAGCGACACGGCAAGAGTGATATCTAGAATGGTTGATATGGTAATGATTAGAACTTTTGAACAAAGTAAAATAGAAGAATTTGCAAAATATTCAAAAGTTCCTGTAATAAATGGTTTAACAACTGAATATCATCCTGTTCAACTTATGGCTGATTATATGACTATTCAAGAAGCAGGACTTGATAAAGATTTAGTTGTTGCTTATGTTGGTGATGGAAATAACATGACACATTCATGGCTTAATTTAGCTGCAAAACTCGGTTTTGAATTAAGAGTTGCAACACCTAAAGGTTATGAGGTTGATGCTTCTATTTTAGAAAAATCTTTAGAAATGGCAAAATTAAGTGGTGCAAAAATTACAATTACAAATGACCCTAAAATTGCAGTAAAAGATGCAACAGTAGTAACAACAGATACTTGGGTTTCAATGGGACAAGAATCAGAAAAAGAGAAAAGAATAAAAGATTTCACAGGATATATTGTTGATTCTGCTATGATGAAATTGGCTCATGAAAAAGCTATTTTCTTACACTGTTTACCCGCATATAGAGGTTATGAAGTTAGTGAAGAAGTTATGGAAAGTTCTCAAAGTTTGATTTTTGAAGAAGCAGAAAATAGACTACATGCACAAAAAGGTGTAATGGTTTGGTTAGATAGAAAAAGAGATGAAAAATAATGATAGATTTTAAAAAATTCGAAAAATATTCAAGACCAGGACCTAGATATACTTCATATCCAACAGCTCCTGAATTTAGTGAAGAGTTTACACAAGATGATTTAAAACAGTATTACAAAAATCAAGGTGATGATAGAGCAATATCTTTATATATTCATATGCCTTTTTGTAGAAGTGCTTGTTATTTTTGTGGATGTAATACTATTTTTACTTCAAAAGAAGATAAAAAAGTAAGATATATTGAGTATTTAAAAAAAGAATTAAATATTCTAAAAAATCATTTAAATACTAATAGAACTGTAACTCAAATGCACTTTGGTGGTGGAACTCCAACATTTTTTTCTCCAGAACAATTAGAAGAAGTTATAAATTCTGTAAAAGAAGTTTTCCCAAATTTTGCACTTGATGCTGAAGTTTCATGTGAAGTTGATCCTAGATATTTTACAGTTGAACATATGCAGGTACTTAAAAAAGGTGGCTGTAATCGTCTTAGTTTTGGGGTTCAAGATTTGGATGAAGAAGTTCAAAAAACAATTCATAGAATCCAACCTTTTGAATTAACACAAAATGTAATTAAAATAGCAAGAGATGCTGGAATTCACTCAGTTAATACAGATTTAATTTATGGTTTACCTTTACAAACAAGAGAGAGTTTCAAAAGAACTTTAGAAAAAATGCTTACTTTAAATACAGATAGATTTGCTGTATTTAATTATGCTCATGTTCCTTGGCTTATGAAAACTATGAGAAAGTTTGATGAATCAACTTTTCCAAAACCAGAAACAAAACTTGAAATGTTAAAAGATACTATTGATTTTTTCACATCAAATGGTTATAAAATGGTTGGAATGGATCACTTTGCAAAACCTGAAGATGAACTATTTAAAGCAATTGAAAAAGGTGAATTACATAGAAATTTTCAAGGTTATACTACTAAAGGTGGAGCTGATTTAATTGGGATTGGACTTACGTCAATTGGAAATGGTGTTGATTATTATGCACAAAATTTTAAAGAGTTAGAACCTTGGGAAAATGCTTTAGATAATGGTGATTTACCAATATTTAAAGGTTATAGACTTTCAGATGATGACCAATTAAGACAATTTGTAATTATGGAATTAATGAGTAATTTCGCTTTAAATATAAAAAGAGTTGAAAAAGAATTTAAAATAAATTTTAAAGAGTACTTTGCAGATGCCCTAGAAGCTCTTAAAGAGTTTGAAGAGGCTCAACTAATAGAAATTAGCGATGAAAGAATAAAAGTCTCTCAAACAGGAACTATGCTTATTAGAAATATTTGTATGCCTTTTGATGCATATTTAAATAAAATTCCAGAAGATAAAAGACGATTTTCTAAAACTATTTAAAATAAAGTAGCTTTTTGCTACTTTATTCTTTGTGACTTTCCAAAAACTAAATACAAAATTGCACCTAGAACTGGAAAAAAAATAAGAACTAAAATCCAAATAATTTTATTATAACCTGTAAATTCATGTTTTAAAATATCTATTAAAATATAAATATATAAAACAAAAGTAAAAACAACAAAGGTCATTAAAAATGATGATAATAAAATTGCTGACATACTAAACTTCCTTAAAACTATTTATATACTCATTCATCAAGAAAAAATCTACTTTTTCATTAATTTTTATATCTAAATCCATTAAATATAAATTTGTGATATTAAACTCTTTTAATTTCACGAAATCTTTTCCTGTTGTAACGAAAGAATAATCTTTATACTCATTTTGGATTTTAAAAATATCATCTTTTGTAAAAGTATAATGATCAGGAAATGAAATCATTTTTATATCTTTTGGCAAAAATTCCAATAATCTTTTTGGTTTTGAAATAGCTGTTATCAAAATAGTTTTAGCTGGAAGTTCACAAACTTTTCCATCTTTTTTTATACTGATAACTCTTTCAAAATCTGTTCCTTCCAAAAGTTCAATATTAGCTTGAGCATAAAATCCTTTTGGTTCTCTATAACCTCCACTTGGTAAACAAAAAATATTCGTAGGTTCATCTTTTGGTCGTAATAAAATATTAAATTTAGCAATTTGATATTTAGAAAATCCATCATCCAAAAATATGATTTTACATCCTAGTTCTTTTGCTTTTAAAATAGCTTTTATTCTATTTTCACTCACAATTATCGTAGCATTACTTAAAGAGTTAGCTAAAAGCATAGCTTCGTCTCCACTTGTTTTTACATCTAGTAAAATCTTACCATTTAAAGAAACAACATATAAACCTTTTGAAACTCTGCCATAACCCCGAAGAATTACACAAGCATTTTCATATTTTGAAGCTAGTTTTATTGTAATTGGAGTTTTTCCACTTCCACCAACAATTATATTTCCAACTGAAATAATAGGTATTCCAAACTCTATTGGTTTTGCCATAGCTCTTTTAGTCAAAATAATTAACATATAAATAAAAGTCAAAGGAAGAAGCAAAAAAGAGATTATTTTTTGAAAAGTATTTGGAAAGAAGAGATAATCTTCAATCCATAAATATAATTTTTGTTTCAAGCTATTTTATATCCACTCTGATGCAACACTAATCACTTGGTCACAAACATAATTTACCTCTTCATCTGTAAGACCTGCATACATAGGAAGTGAAAGTATTTGTTGATAATTATTTAAAGCATTTGAAAATGCAGTAATTTTAATAGAATATTTTGTTTTATAATAAGATAAAAGATGTAAAGGAATATAGTTAAGTCCAGTTGAAACACCTCTTTCTTTTAATGCTCTTGCAAATGCATCCCTATTTCTTGAGATTTTAATTATAAATTGTGTAAAAATATGTTCATCATTATGTGGTAAAACTGTGATATGTTTTACATCTGATAATCTTTTTTCATAAAGTTTTGCTATTTCTTTTCTTCTTTTTATAAATTTTTCTGTTTTATTTAATTGAGCTAATGCATAAGCAGCATCAAGTTCTGATAAGTCATATTTATGTCCAATATCAACAACATCATAAACATAATCTAAATTTCCATAACTATCATAAGTAGTAGTAAGTGCGTGAGTTCGTAAAAGTTTTGCCCGTGCTGCTATATCTTCATTATTTGTTACAATTATTCCTGAACGACTAATTGCATATTTTGAATTTGATGGATTTGTAGAAAAAATCGTCATATCTGCTCTTAGATTTCCAACTTTTTTACCATTATAAGTTGCTCCCAAAGATGAACGGCAATCTTCAATTAAAATAATTCCGTACTTTTTAGCAATATCATAAATTCTGTCTAAATCAGGAGATTGACCAGCTACAAAAGTAATAATAGCACCTCTTAATTTTTTTGAATCATTAACAGCTAGTGCTTCTTCAAATTTATTTATATCAATATTCATATCTTCCATATTTATATCAATAAAAATAGGCTCAGCATCAAAATGTCTTACAACTTCAGGTAAATTTACAAAAGAGTTAACAGACATAAGTATTTTGTCACCTCTTTTAAGTTTAATTGCACTTAACGCTAAATGAATAGCAGCAGTTGAAGTTGCTGTTGCAATGGCATATTTTGCACCAATAAATTTTTTCATATTTTCTTCAAATTCTATTACTTTTGATAAATCGTTTTTTGATTCTAAAACTGATCTAATTTGATTTAATTCTTCATTATCTATAGATGCTTTGTATATTGCAATATTTTTAGCCATTAATTAATTCCACCTTATTTTTGCGATTGTTGGTAATTTACCTTTAAAAGCATTTGCTTTTATTCTATATTCTAATCTTTCAATTAAATCTTTTTCAAAACCTAATTCTAATAATTTTTCTTTTGATTTTTTTTCATCAACCATTTCTTTTAAAACTTCATCCATGTGTTTATAAGAGTATCCAAGTTCTTCTTCATCACTTTGACCTTCCCATAAATCAGCACTTGGAGCTTTATTTAAAATATTTTCAGGAACACCTAGAAGTCTTGCAAATTCAAACTCATCACTTTTATAAATTTCACCTATTGGATTTATTGCACATGCAATATCACCAAAAATAGTTCCATATCCTAAAAGAATTTCACTTCTATTTGAAGTTCCAATAACTAAAGATTTTTCCCTTGAAGATACATCATAAAGTACTGACATTCTCATTCTTGCAGAAAAATTACCAATTCTAAGTTTATCTTCATCCATATTTTTTATAAAACCACTAACCATTGGTTCTATTGAGATAATTTCATATTTAATATCAAATTTTTCGCAAACTTCAAGAGCATGTTCTATTGAGCTTTTTGAAGAAAACTGTGATGGCATCAAAACACAATTTAAGTTATCGGCAAAAGCCTCTTTACATAAAATTGCAACAACAGCTGAATCCAAACCACCCGAAAGTCCAACTGTTACTTTTTTTAGACCAGTTTTCTCAACTTCAATTTTTAAAAAAGAAATTAAATCTTCCTTAATTTTTTTCCACTCTATCACTTTTAATCCTTTATTAAGTAATTATATCTCATCTTTTTTTGTTTTCTGATAAATTTCATCTAAATAAGTATTGCTTATTTTAGAAATATTCTCTTTTTTAAATTCTAATTGTTTTTGAATATCTAAAAGTTCTTCAACGTCGAAATATTCTAAATAATTTGGGTTTATTTCTATTGTTTCTTCTGGATTTATTTTTATGAGTTTTTTTATATTTTCTATAATTTCATTTTTCATTTTTATTCTTTACTTTTTATTAAATTTATTTAGTACTTCTTCTAAATATAGTTCCATTTTTTCTACACCAATATCACTTTGAGCATTTTTACAAGATTTACAACAAGTTCCCGCATCTGTTAGATTTCCTAAATCTTCCAATGTTTTTGCATTTTTTTCTTTAATAGCATAAACTATCTCACCTAAAGTTACCCGTTTGCAAGTACAAACTTCGAAAGAATGGTGAAAATTTCTTGCCATTATTTTTCTCCTTTATCTTTTTTTATAATCTCATAAGCTTCATTTATCTCTTGAAGTTTTTTAGTTGCTTCATCTATGATATTTTGAGTAGCACCCTGCCCTGAAATAATATCAGGATGATGTTTTTTAACTAAAGTTCTATAATTTTTCTTTAAAGTCGCTGCATCATCACTTGATTTTGATTCTAAAATTTCATAAGCTTTTTCTAAAGTTATCGCTTTATTTGAAGCTTGTTGAGCATAAAAAGATTCAAAAGTATTAATTAAATTATTAAAATCCTCTATTTTGATTTTTAAAGCATTTGAAATATCTTCTGTTATCATTTTTTCAGCAGATGAAAAATCTTTATCAATAAATGCTAAATTTAACAAATATTCCATAATTTTAATACGCTTATGATATTCATTTTTTGTTAAATTATATAATTTATTACAAATATCAATTAAATTATCAAAACTATGTTTTTCATTTTCATATAAAACTTTTAGTTTTTCTCTTATTTCTTCTGCATTTTCAAAATGACTAGAAATATCATTAAAAGTATGTTTTAAAACTTCAGCTTCTAACTCACAAACTTTTCCATCTGCCTTTGAAACTTTTGCCATAAGCGCCACTAAAAGACCTGCTTCATGGTGTAATAAATCACCTTCAAATCTATCTTTTGCCTTTAAATTTATATTTTTAAACTCTTCTGTTTTATAGTTTTTTCCAATAAAAAACAAAATTACTATAACAATTAATAAAACAACTATTTCCATTTATACCCTTAATATCACTCTTTTTAGATTTGGTTAGATTTTATCAAATTTTAGATAAAATCATTTCCTTTAATTATACAATGGAGTTATAAATGTTCGGAATGGGTTTTACAGAAATTTTACTAATTGCAATGGTTGCAATTATTGCGTTGGGGCCTGAAAAACTTCCTACTACAATGGTGCAAATTGCAAAGTTTATTAATAAAATAAAAACAGGTCTTGCGGATGCTAAAACAACTTTAGATAATGAACTTAATATTTCTGAATTAAAAGCAGAAGCTACTAAATTCAAAACTCAAATTGAAGAAACAAAAACTTCATTAGCAGTTGATTCAAAAATAGATTTAGGTTTAAATGATATTATGAAAGATAATTTAGCTACAGATTCTTCTACTGAAACTAAAAAAGTTGAAGAAGAACCAAAACAAGAAAAAGTTTCTTTTAAAAAAGAAGATAAATTTAAAATTAAATTAGATGAAAAAAAAGAGGATAATGCTTAATGTTTGAAGACTTAAAACCACATATTGCGGACTTGAGAAAAAGATTAGTTATATCAGTACTTACTGTTATAGTTATGTTTTTTGTATGTTTTTCTTTTTATGAACCAATTTTAAATTGGATGATGGTTCCTGTTGAAGCAGCTCTGCCAAAAAATTCACAAATGGTTGCTGTTGAAATTCAAGAAACATTTTTTACAGCTTTACAAGTTGCATTTTTTTCAGCTTTTATATTGTCTTTACCTGTTATATTTTGGCAATTATGGTTATTTTTTGCACCAGGACTTTATGAACATGAAAAAAAACTAATAGTTCCTTTTGTAATTTCTGGAACTTTTATGTTTTTAGTAGGATCTGCATTTGCATATTATATTGTTGTTCCTTTAGGTTTTGATTTCTTAATTGCTTTTGGTTCTACTGTGGTTACAGTACTACCAAGTATCGGAAAATATGTGGACTTTTTCACTAAATTATTACTTGGATTTGGTATAGCTTTTGAATTACCTGTTATTACTTTTTTACTTGCAAAAGTTGGTCTAGTTGATGATAAAATGTTAAAAGATTTTTTTAGATATGCAATTGTTATTATTTTTATCGTTGCTGCTATATTAACTCCACCTGATGTTTTAAGCCAACTTTTAATGGCGGCACCTTTACTTTTACTTTATGGAGTATCAATTTATATAGCAAAAGTATTTAATCCAGCTGCTAAAGAAGAAGATGAAGATGAGGAAGAATAAAATTGCTTGACCCATTAAAAACTTCAAGCTATGATTATAATTTACCCAAAGAACACATAGCAACCCATCCAGTAAGCCCAGCTGATAACGCTAGGCTTTTGGTTTATAATAGAGCTACAAACTCAATAATACATACAACTTTTAAAAACCTTATGGATTTTTTACCAAATAAATTATCAGTTTTTCTAAATGATACAAAAGTTATAAAAGCTAGAATTTTTGGAGCAAAAGAAACAGGTGGAAAAATAGAATTATTACTAAATAAACCCTTATTTATGGACAGATATCTAGTAATGATAGGTGGAAAAGTAAGACTTGGAACAAAACTATTTTTTGATGAAAACCTAAATGCTGAAGTTTTAGAAGTAAATGAAGATGGAAGTCGTATTGTACAATTTTTTCAAAATGACAAAAAACTTGATTTTTTAGCACTTGTTGATATTTTAAATAAAATAGGTCATCTTCCACTTCCTCCTTATATGAATAGAAGCGATGAAAAAGAAGATGAAAAAGATTATCAAACTTTATTTGCCAAAAATTATGGAGCAGTTGCAGCGCCTACGGCATCACTACATTTTACCCCTTTATTATTAGAAAAAATAAATGATAAATATGATGTAAATTATTTAACTCTTCATGTGGGAGCTGGAACTTTTAAACCAGTTGATGTTGATGATATTTTAAATCATCCAATGCATAGTGAATATTTTGAAATAGGCATTGAGGCTAAAAAGGCTTTGGATAATGCACAAAAAGTCCTAGCTGTTGGAACAACGGTTACCAGAACTATTGAATATTACATACGAACAAATAAAATACAAGGTGAATGTGACTTGTTTTTAAATCCAGCAAATAAACCAATTAAAGTGGATTATTTACTAACAAACTTTCACTTACCAAAATCTACGCTTATTATGCTTGTTGCATCATTTGTAGGACTTGAAAAAACACTTGAAATTTACCATGAAGCCATAAAAGAGAACTATAGATTTTACTCTTATGGCGATGGTATGTTAATTATATAAAAAAGGAAAAAAATGGCATATTATGTACTATTTGATACAGAAACAACGGGAAACCAAGATGATGATAAAGTTATTCAATTTGGTGCAATGATTGTTGATCAAAAAGGTAAAGTTGAAGCTTTTGATGAGTTATGTTCAACTGATGTTGCTATAAAACTTGAAGCTATGGAAGTTCATAATATCACTCCTAATTTATTAGTTGGAAAACCAAAAGCAGTTGAAACAACTTTTTACAAAAAGCTTGAAGAATTAAATTCAAATGAAAATTATCTAATCGCTCACAATATTTCTTTTGATATGGGAATAATAAAAAAAGAGGGATTTGTAAATCAATATCAACTAATTGATACTTTAAGATGTGCAAAACACTTATTTCCAGAATTGGCATACCACAGACTTCAATATATAAGATATGCTCTTGAACTTTATAAAATAGAAGAAGCAGAAGCAACAAAACATAATATTATTATAAAAGCGCATGATGCAATCGGTGATGTACTTGTAATGAAACTATTTTTATCAAAACTTGTAGGAAAATGTAGAGAAATTTATCCTGATTATAATCCAATTGAAAAACTAGCAGAACTAACAAAAACTCCTGTGTTTATTCAAACTTTTAAATTTGGAAAATATAAAGGTAAAGATGTTGAGCAAGTGGCAAGAGAAGATGCAGGATACTTAAACTGGATGAGAAGTAATATGGAACTAGATGAAGATTTAAAATATACTTTAGATAAAGTTTTAAAAGCTTAGTTTATTGTACATACACATATAAATTAAAAGTTATAAGTAAAATATTCAAAATCCAAAAAGCCTTTTTATTAAAAACTGAAGCAAGTGAAAAAATCATATAAATCAGCAAAAAATAAAAAGGTGTTTCTACACTAAAAACATTCATTTTATATGATAAAAAATCTTTTATAAAACCATCAAAATATATGGCAAATCCAAAAATATGTACAACTATTTCAAATACATAAAAAATTGCAAAAAGTATATTAATTATTATTGATAAAAATTGTTCATAAGTTGTTTGAGGAAAATAAAAATGTACTATTGGATTAAAAACCAAAAACATCCAAAAATCAAAAAATATAATTTGGAAATATTTATTTAAATTTTTGAAATATTGTATAAATAAAAATATATAAAAGACTGCAATAATCGAAAACCAAAAACCCAAAGAAAACAAAAATCTTGGAAAAAGTGCTATAACAATCAAAAAAGTAAAAAACAAATTTGTATATGAAACGATTTTTATGTTTGAACGAAGAAAATAAATAGTTAAAACAAGCATTACAAAAGCTCTTAAAAGGGATGGAATTATATCTGTTAAAATCAAATAATAAAAAAGAAAAACTAAAGAAATTAAAATCAAATCATATTTTTTATTTCTATATAAAAAATAGCGTTGGTGAAAAAATGAATATGGGAAATATAAAACCCAATAAATAGTAAATGACAAAACAGCTAAATGAAATCCTGAAAGTGCTACAACATGGCTAATTCCATAGTTTGTACAAATATCTCTTAACTCTTTTGAAATAGATGTTCCCAAAAATAGAGTCTGAAATAACTCTTTTATCATTTCATCTTCATGGTTTGAGTTAATTTTTACTATGATTTTATCTATAAATTTTGGAGTTCTTTCTATTTTATCAAAATAAATAGCTTTAGTATAAAAACCTTTTAGATAATCCCAAAAACTAATATTTAAAGAGGCAATTGTCATATTTAAGACATCAAATTTTTTAATATCTTCTGATTTATCAATATTTGCAAAAAAATCAAAATTTTGTGCTTTTAATCTCAAAATATTATATGTTGGCTTTTTATATATATTTAAAACTTCAACTTTTGTTTCATAAATTTCTTCATCTATAAAATCCAAATATTTATTATATTCTATAGAAAGGTTAATCAAAAAGATTAAAATTAAAAGAATAATTGATACAATTTGTTTACTATAATTTTTTATTTTAATAATCATACCAATTATTATACAAAAAATTAGTACAATAACAAGTCATTTCGTAAAAAGGATAAAATATGCAAATATCATCACCCTCATCAACATCATTATTTGATACTTTAAGTGAAAATCTTTTATCAAAAAAAACAAATGAAACAGAAGGAAGTTCTTTTGATTCTTTGATAGAAAGAAAAGAAGATTCATCAGTAATAATTCATAAAGAAACAACAGAAAATCTAGTAAAAGACCTAATGTCATTATTAAAAACTGGATTTACAGAACAAGAATTAAAAGATATTGAAGAGATTTTAAAAAAACTAGAAGCATTAAATAAAGACAAATCTTCAGGAAAATCTGATTCATTAACAGATATTGAAAATAGAATTAAACAACTTCAAGCTCATTTAAAAGAAGCCCAAGAAAAAGCTACAGGAAGATCAGCTAGAAATTTAGATACTGATACTATTTTAAATTCTGAAATAAAAACTTATGATTCTAAAGAAAATTTAAATAATATAAAAGATGGTTCAGTATTAAAAGAAAATCAACTAATAGTTGCAAGTGCTAGTGAGCAATTAAGATTATTAGAACAATTAAAACAAACGAAAAAATAGAGTTTTAAACCCTATTTTTTCTTCCAAATACTCATTTGAGAAATTGTATGTTGGTATTTTCGTGATGTTTCTTTTATCACAAATGGAACATCAATTGTTTCTAAAAGTTCAAAATCTACTAGAAGATTCTCTTTTAAAGTATCCAAAGTTTTTACTTCTTTGTTATCTTTAATATATCCACCAAGCCAATTTTCTTTTGGTGTATAATCTTCTAGCCATGTATATGGACTTAAAAGAACTAATAATCCATCTTTATTTATTCGTGATGGAATATCATCTAAAAACTTTTGAGGATAATATAATCTATCAATTAAATTTGAACAAAATATTAAATCAAAACATGTATAAATATCTTTTAAATTACAAGCATCACCTTGCATAAATGTTACTTTTTCTTTAATTTTTTCTAATCCTAATTCTTTTAAAGAAATAGCTTTTTCTTCAAAAATTTCACCCTCTTTTTTAACTTTATAAATTAAAGAATCATAAATTTTAAGTTTAACTCCAACATTTATAAAATTTGTAGAAAAATCAATCCCTATAACATCATCAAATATTTTAGCTAGCTCAAAAGTTGACCTTCCAACAGAACAACCTAAATCTAAAGCTTTTTTATTATTCATATTTTTTAAATAAGGGTTTAAAAGTTCAACAGAATTTAAACAGAAATTTTTAACTCCAAAATTTTCACTTCCATAGTGAAAATCACAATATTGAGCAATTAATTCATCTGTTTCATAAACATTATCATTTAATTTTGTTCTATATTCATTTATTGATTTCACATATCTAAATCCTGCATGTTGAAAGAAATGCTTTCTAAAGGCATATCTTGCCTCTTTTAAAGTCTCATTTCCCAAAGAAATAAATGACCCACCTTTCATGAGTGCATGTCTATCATCAAATGTAGGAGTTGTAAAATCATCATATATTGGATGTGCAATAAAATCATCAAAAGGATAAATCGGTGTTAAACTCCATTGCCAAACATTTCCAATTACATCATAAAAATCATCAAATTTATACTTATCCACGCTACTTTGATTAAACTGAATAAGTCCAATATTTGCCTCTTTTTCTTGGGCATTTGTATAATTATATAAAGCATAATATTCATCTTCACTAGGAAGCCTTACTTCAAAACCTAACTTTGAAGATTTATATTTACAAAAAGCTTCCGCTTCATAAATATTTATATCAACTGGATAATTTAAAGCAAGTGGAATAACTCTATTTATTTCTCTTAAAAAATAACTATCATCTTTTTTTATCCAAAAAGGTGGATGTTTTGCTTGAGTAAAATCCAGCCACTCTTTTCCTTCTGTTGAGAAAAATTCAGGTTTATTATAACCACCCTCTTTTACAAACTCTAAAAATTCACCATTTGAAACAAGATATTTTGATGCTTGAAAATCTTTTATAATAGCTTTATGAAAAGAAAATTCATTATCCCAACCATAATAAATAGGGTTTTCTCTATTCTTTTGTAAAGTTATAGTTGAGCCTTTTACTTCCAATAACTCATTTTTGGGATAAGTAGTTAAAGCTTCATTTTTATAAGTAAAAATTTCTTCAGATTTTAAAAATTTAATATCTAACTCTCTTAGAAGAACTGAAGATGTTTCAATATGTATATTTTCATGTTCAATTCCCATCAAAATAATCCACATAGAACTATCCCAATTTATAGGCATTGTAAAAGACAAAGTATCAATTAAATCTAAAATTATCTGTTTTACTTCATTTCTATAAGCTTTTGTTTCTTCATATGTTGGCCAAGTATAGTGTCTTGAATTTAGGTCATCCCAAGACATTTCATCAACACCAATTGCAAAAATTGATTCAAATTTAGGATTAACCCTTTTTTTGATTATATTTGCAAGAGCTAGTTTATTTATAAAAAATGTTGCGGTATGTCCATAATAAAAAATCAAAGGATGTCTTAATCTATTTGGTTGTTGATACAAAGATTCTTTATCTTTTAATAAATCAAAAAGCTTTTCATCTAATTCATAAGTTTGTAAAAACTGCTTTTTAATTTCTTCTCTTTTTTCTTCAATCGTACCTATTGTTAGGTTTACGCTATTTTTTATATAATTCATTAAATTCCTTATCTAAAAATTCTATTTTTTTTATTTTATTGTTTTTTTCAAACTCTTTGTATACATTTAATAGCTGGTTTAACTCACTTTGCCCTAAATTTAGTAAATGATTTTCAAGCCTTAAAACTATATCTTTTGTATCAATTTTTAGTAAACTTTTTACAATATAATTTTCAATTAAAACCATTCCTAATCTTTTTATAGATTTTGTTTTGTCAAGGATAATTAAAGCTTCATTCGTAGTTTCTAAAACTTCATTACATAAAGATAAATCCATAATATTTGAAATTTTGTATAAAATATTTAATGCAAAATTATGTAAAACAACTGGCATTTCATCCCTATCACCAACTGATTGTTTTAAAATCATTCCCAGTCGTCCAAGTTTTATTGATTTATCAATATTTTTTTCATCTTTTGAAGTTTGCAAAATATATTTATATCTATAAGAAATAGCCATATTTACAAAAGTCCCACCATATTCAAAAGCTCCTAAAGTTGGTATTGATAAGCATTTTTTATAATAAGCTATTGCTTCATCATAATTTTCATTCCACTCTTGTAAATTTGCTTTTATATTATAAAAATGCCACAACCATAAAGGATTATTATCTTCACTATGAGAAAACAGTAAGCTTTCTAACTTATTTAACGATTCTATTCCTTCTTGTTTTAAACTTTCATTTCTTTGTGAAATGATAATCCAAACAGCTTTTCTTTGATAATATCTAACTTCTATATCATTTGGTTTAAAATCTTTTCCTAAATTAAGCTCTTTTGGCAAACTATTATATGCTTGTTCAAATTTTCCCATTCTTTCATATAATGAACAAATATTTAAAGCATATTTATTTGGATTTATTTCATATAAATATTGATTTAAAAGTATTGCTTGTTCAAAATGACCATTTCTTTCAAATAAAAATGCTAAATCATTTAAAGCTTCTATTGAAATTTTTCTATAATAAGAGTTATTTGAACTTTCAAAAGTATTTACATCATTAAAATCAAACATCAATCCAGCTATTTCAAACCAATAAAAATTAATTAATTCATATTGTTGTTTATTTTTAATTGAACTAATAAGTTTTTCCAAAATTTTTATAGTTCGTCTTTGGTCAAGTACAATATCTTTTACATAATAATATAAAATTAAAAAAGATATTGGATTTTCAAAAGTGGCAACACACTCTTCTATATGATTTCTTAAATAATAAGCCAATCTTCTTTCTTCATCACTTAAATCTTTAAAAGTAACATTTGAAGTAAAAAAGACTTGTAATGATTTTTCTTGAGCTAGAAATTTAAAATCATCAAAACTTCTATTTATAAAATTTTGAAATCCAAAAATAAGTTGATTTTTAGAATCTTGTTCATCTTTAGTGAAGTTTTTACCACAATATTCAAAAAGTTCCAAAGATATAAAAGTTTTTTTATCTCTTTGTTTTAAAATAACAGTTGAGCAAAGTTGCATTAAAGAGTACAATTTTTGCTCTTTTGATGATAATAAAATCTCAATATCGCACTTTTTAGAGCTATTTTCATCTCTAATTATTTCTATATCTAAAATACCAAGTTTTTTTAATCTTTTAGTGATATTTTGTAATTTATCATTTCTAACATAAAAATTTATAGTTAAAAATCTATTTAAAATCGTACTTGTAAATATCTTCCAAAGCCAATGATTTGAGTCTTCCAAATCAAAATTATAAAGGTGAATATTCATTTCTTTATCAAAATTAAAAAGTGTTAATTCTAATTTCTTTAATTTTCTAATATCTTTATTAAACCATGAAGATATTAGATTTTTAAACTCATTTCCTTCTCCATCTAAAATTGATGGCATCATTAATACACCAAAGAAAAAAACTAAAACAAAACCAAAAGCTATATAATCATTTAATTCCCAAGAAAAAGGCATCTCAAAAACAATTTTTTTCAAAAAATCTTCATATATAGAAACTGATAAAAATGCTACTAAAATTACAAAAACAGAAATTACAGAAATAAAAGTTGAAGAAAATTTCTTTTTAAAAAAATAAAAAAAAGATGAACTTCCTGCCAATAAATTTACATCCTGTTCAAATTTATCTAAACTATCATTCTCACAATAAGTTATGTATAAATCATCATTTTTCTTTATAACACAACTTTCATCTACAGTTTTTCTCTTTGAATTACAAAGCTTTGAAATATGGATAAAACAATTAGGTTGATTCATTTTAGGTTTTTTATTCCTTCTCTTGCTATTTTATTTTGAAGTGAATCTGTAAATGTATAAGACCCATCTTTTAAAGAAAAATTATAATTTTCAAAGGTTTTTTCAAAACCTTTAATAAAATTATCATCATAATTTTTCAAAGCCTCTTTTACTATTTCTATATATTTAATTGGAATAAATGTATTTTCTTGCCCAATAAATGCAATTTTTTCTTTTTTTGTTGTCATAAAAGCTATTAAATCACTTTTTATTGTTTCATCTAAAACATCGGTTGATTTTATAACTATACAACTATAATTTTTTTCTCTTATTTTTAAAACTTCTAATTCTTCATCTGAAATTTCTATTACCACTCCATCTAAAATAGAATTTTTATTTTCTTGAATATTTAAAAAAACTCCATTTACATTTTTATCTTCAAAAGCAATAGATTCTATTGCATTCCAAACTCTTTCATAACCTTTTATTTTTATTGGTTTTAAATCATTTTGGCTTAAAACCCTTTTGAAAGATTTTTGAGCAGATGCTAAATTTATTAAAGAACCAAAACCAAATAAATACATTTTAAACCAATCTTTCTTTACAAATTACTATTCCATCAGAATCAACATACACATAATCACCTGAATTAATCTCAACATCATCAATAACAAGAGGAACTCTTATTTGTCCATCTTGAGCAGGAATATATTTTCGAGGACAAGTTCCTTTGGCAATAAGTCCAATATCAAACTCTTTAGTTGTAACAGTATCTCTTACATAACCATTTACTATAATTCCCTCAAATTTATTATCACTTGCGAATTTCATCAAATTATCACCAACAACAGCAAAATATCTCATATTTACATCAACAATAACAACCTTTCCAATTCCATCATTATTCTTTAAAAATGCAGCTAAATCTTTATTGTTTTTATCAAGTTTAATAGTTATTACTTCACCTTTAAATTTTTTATTTCCACCATAAGACTGAAAATCAGGCCCTAAAACTTCTGTTTTATCACTAAAGTTATCGCATAAATCTGCTGTAAAAAATCCCATAATATAATTCCTTTTATTTAAATTCATTAGTAGCTATTATTATCTCATTTTAGTATTAAATTATTCTTATTATTTACGCAAATTTGATACAATACAATTCTTTAAAGGAATTATATGAAGCTTATTTTTAATACATTTTTGGTACTTTTTATTTTATTTATTAGTGGTTGCAGTTCAAAAAGATTAACAATAAAAGCTCTTCAACCCTCAAAAATAGAAAATGAAAAAATTCATACAATAAGAATTGATAGGTTTTATAGGGATGATGTAAACCAAACTGAAAGTATCACAAACAAAATAGCAAATAAAATAGTTGACAATCAAAGAGTATTCGAAGTAAAATATAATGATTTTGGAACAGATGCTGTATTAACAGGTGATGTTTTAAATTCATCATTAAATACCTATGTTTATTATAGAACTGAAATAGATTATTCAAGATGTAGATTTTATAGATATGATGAAAGAAATAAAATCAGAGAGTGTATAGAATACCAAATTAGAAGTATTCCTTGTGAAAAAAGAGAATACAATGTTACAACAAGTATAAAACTTATAAAACCAATAACAAATGCATTAATATTCTCAAAAACATATGATAAATCAAGCTTTGATGATATGTGTTATGACAGACACCCTTATTATCCTTTTTATCCTGATTCTAGGGATAAATTTAGAGTAAACACTCAAATAGCAAATGATATTTCAAGTGATATTTTAGATGATATTTCGCCACATTATGTATATTATGATATTGAAATAATTGACGAACTAGATAAAGGTACTTTAACTTTTTCAAAAGAACAAGAAAAAAGATTTGAAAAGGTTGTTGAATTAATTGTAACAAAAAATCTTGATTTAGCAAAAATTGAACTAGAAAATTTAGATAAAGATTTCAAGCAAAAAAGTTTTGAAGTTATCTATAATTTAGCACTAATAAATGAAGCATATAATCAACTAAAAATTGCAAATGAACTTTATAATGAAGCGAAAATGTTAACTTTAAATACAAAATATTTAGATTTAGCTAATTATGGAATAAGTAGAACAAGTAGAAATTTAGAACAAAAAATAAAAGCTAAATCTCAATTACCATAGCTTATAAAATAGCCATTTACCAACTTTTAACCATTATTTTTGTATATTAAATTTTTATTATAAATATTAAAATTTTTAAACAAAAAAAGGTTAGATAAGGTGTCAATGAATAAATTTAATTACACAGCAATTTCTGATGACTGTGTGAAATGTGGAAAATGTAAACCTGTTTGTACAATCTTTAATATAAATCAAGATGAAGCTACAAGTCCTAGAGGATTTATTGATTTATTAGGAGCTTATGAAAGAAATGAATTAGAGCTTGACCAAACAGCAAAAGATATATTTGAATCATGTTTTTTATGTACAAATTGTGTTGAAGTATGTCCAAATGACTTGCCAACAGATATGATAATTGAGCAAGTAAGAAGCGATATTGCAAAAAAATTTGGAATTGCTTGGTATAAAAGACTATTTTTCTTTTTATTAAGACATAGAAAAACTATGGATTTTTTATCAAAACTTGGTTGGGTATTTCAAACATGCGCTTTAAAAATAGATGAAAAAAAACAATCAGCCATCCCGCGATTTTCTCTTCCAATAGTTAAAAAAGGAAGAGCTTTACCCTTTGCAGATTCAAGAAGTTTTTTAAATAAATATCCTGCAAATATTCCAGCAGTTAACAAAAAAATAGAAGAAACTAAAAAGAATAAAGTTGCTATTTTTATAGGTTGTATGAGTAATTATACTTATACGAATACAGGAGATTCATTAGTTAAGATTCTGAAAAAACTTGAACTTGATATTATGATTCCAAAAAAACAACTTTGCTGCGGAGCACCTGCATATTTTACAGGAGATTTTGATACAGTTGATTTCCTTGCTAAAAAAAATATTGAATATTTTGAAACTTGGATTGATGAAGTTGATGCTGTTATTATTCCAGAGGCTACATGTAGTGCCATGATAAACCAAGACTGGGCACATTATTTTCATAATCAACCAGACTGGAAAAAAAGAGCTGAAAAGTTATCTGCAAAAATATTTATGGCTACAAAATGGCTAGAAAACAATACTGATTTGAAAAATATACTAGCAAATAGTGGTAAAAAATTTGACCAACTTGTGACTTACCATGACCCATGTCATGCTAAAAAAATGCAAGGTGTTTGGAAAGAACCACGAAGTTTATTATCTCAAAATTATGTATTAAAAGAAATGAGTGATCCCAATAGATGTTGTGGATTTGGTGGAGTAACTATGCAAACAGAAAAATATAGTTTTGCAAAAGCAGCTGGAACTCCCAAAGCTGCTATGATAAAAGAAACTAAAGCACAAATTGTAAGTGCTGAATGTAGTGCATGTAGAATGCAAATTACAAACTCTTTATTCTTAGCAGATGTAGATGTTCAATTTAAAAATCCGATTGAATTAATCGCTGAAGCATTGGAGTAGAAAATGGAATTTTGGCAAAATATATATTCACACTTTAACCCTGTTGCCTTTAATTTAGGACCAGTTGCTGTTCATTGGTATGGAATTATGTATGCACTTGCATTGATTAGTGCAATATATGTAGCAAAATGGTTTATAAAACGAGATAACTTACCAATTACAAATGAATTATTTGATTCTTATGTTTGGTGGGCTGAAATTGGTGTAATTTTAGGTGCAAGAATTGGATATGTTTTATTTTATGATACACATACAATGTATTATCTTACTCATCCATGGCAAATATTTAATCCTTATATAGATGGTGTTTATGCAGGTATTTCAGGGATGAGTTATCACGGAGCATTTTTTGGTTTTATATTAGCTTCATACCTATTTTGTAGAAAAAATAAAGTATCATTTTGGTTTATTACAGATATTGCAGTAATTGGAGTTTCAGCTGCTTATGTATTTGGTAGAATTGGAAACTTCTTTAATCAAGAGTTAGTTGGACGAGCGACTGATGTTCCTTGGGGAATTTATGTAGGGCAAGTATTAAGACATCCATCGCAAATTTATGAAGCAATTCTTGAGGGCTTAGTAGTTTTTGTAATTTTAGTTTATCTAAGAAGAAGAAAAACTTTTAATGGGCAATTAGCATTAATGTATGGGATTTCATATTCAACAGCAAGAATAATTGCTGAATTCTTTAGACAACCAGATACACAATTAGGATTTATATATAGTAATTGGCTTACAATGGGTATTTTACAATCTTTTGTTGTTTTAGTAATTTGTGTAGTTTTATATGTGAAAATAAGAAAAATAAATAGTTAATTTTAACTATTTATTTTAATCTCTTTTGTATATCCAGATTGAATAGCTAATTCAGCTATTTTATTTTTTAGTAAATCTAATCTCCAGCCATGTCTACTTGCAAAATTTTCTATTTCAGCTTCTCTTTCTTCAGGAGTACAAAATACAAAAATTCTCTTTAAAAAAGGTTTTGGTACTTGTATAGCTATTAATTGAAAATAATTTTCTTTACAGCTTCTTGAGCAAAAAGCCTTACTCATAGCAATCTTTTTTTTGCAGAATGGGCAATGCGACATTATTTATTACCTTTGATTATTAGTTTGTAGAACTTTGCATTAGTAACATCTTGAAGAAATTTCGGTTCTATATCATGTAAAGCTATTATATCAATAGCTTTACCATCTTTTAACCAACCTCGTCCTGTATCTTCTATGATTCGGTTTTCAAACAATTGGATTAATTCTTCTTTAGAAACAATCTGTTCTTTCATATTATAACTTTTTTATTAAGATTTTGCAAATAGCCATTCTTAATTTGACTTAAGAATATCTATTGTATAGCCTTTGTTTGAGTGGTTTTTGATAATTTCATAATAAGTTTTTTGTCTGATTTTATTTACTATATTTCGCATAGTATAAATAGACATATCTTTACCTTTCCAAACAATATCTTTTATTGTATCATAATCTGTTATGTCATTTCGTCTTGTAATTAATAATTTTAAAAAAGATTTTTCTAATCTTGTAAAATCTATTAAAATTCCACCTGGTTTAAAAAATTGATCTCTATATTCATCAAAATACATACCATTTTCAAATTCTATTTTATCACCTCTTTTTGTTTGATTTAAACACATAATAACTGCTAGTTTTAAATCTTTAGCTCTTAAAGGTTTTGTTAAAAATGTATAAGCACCTGAATTAACTGCTGTAACAATATTTTCATTATTATCTGTTTCTGAGATAATAATTTTTGGTAAAGTTGGAGCTAAACTTGATAATTCAGAACATAAATTAGAAAATGAAATGCCTTCAATATCTGTATCTATAATAACCATATCATAAGTATTTGAACATGCTAAAGCTAAGGCATCTTTTAAAGTTGAAGCAACTTTTAGTTCTTTAAAATAGTCATCAAATTCTTTTCCTATTTCTTCATTTATTTTTTCATCACTACTTAGAAAAAGTAGTTTTGCATTATATAACTTTCTAATATTTTTCACTGTTTTTAACATAATAATTCTCTTTGTATATTGGTTTGAATTATTATAATAACTAAATTTTAATAATTTGTCAAAATATTATTAATAAATATTAAATAATTTATTAAATTTAAAGTTACTTTAATTCTTGCCAAGAACTACCTATAGATACAGATACTTTTAAAGGTATATTTAATTTATACACATTTTCCATTATTTCTTTTAAATCAATAGTTATTTCTTCTACAATATCATCCCTAATTTCAAAGATAAGTTCGTCATGGATTTGTAATAGCATTCTCATATTATTATTATTTTTATATTTCCTATGTATTTCAATCATAGATAATTTAATTAAATCTGCAGCACTTCCTTGAAATAAAGTATTAACAGCTTCTCTTAAATATGCTGCTTTAATCATTGCATTTGCTGAGTCAAAATCAAATAATCTTTTTCTATTTAATAATGTTTTAATGTAGCCATTTATATGAGCAAAATCTTCAATTGATTTAAGATAATCTTTTACACTTTTAAATGCTTCAAAATATGAATCAATATAAAATTTTGCTTCTTTTGATGGAATTCCTAAAGTATCACCTAGTTTTTTACTTCCCATTCCATACAATAATCCAAAGTTTATTGATTTTGCAATTGATCTTTTTTCTTTGGCAAGTTCCTCTCCAAAAATTTTGACAGCAGTTTGGTAGTGAATATCTAAATCATTTCTAAATGCATCAACCAAGGCCTCATCACCACTAAAATGAGCCAATAATCTTAACTCTATTTGAGAATAATCAATTCCTACAAGTTTATAACCCTCTTTTGGAATAAATGCTTCTCTTATTTTTGAACCACTTCCAGCTCGAACTGGAATATTTTGTAAATTTGGATTTTTTGAACTTAATCTTCCTGTTGCTGTTCCTGTATGTAAAAACGAAGTATGAATTCTATTATCAGGATTTTTTAATCCAAGTTCTAAAAGTGGCTCAATATAAGTTGATTGTAGTTTATATGCTTCTCTATATTTTAGCAACCATGAAATAACTTCATGTTCATTTATTAAACCACTTAAAACAGCTTCATCTGTGCTATAACCTGTTTTTGTTTTTTTAGATGTTGCAAGTCCTAAAGTTTCAAATAAAACAACACCTAATTGTTTTGGCGAATTAATATTAAACTCTACACCTGAAATTTTATAGATTTGAGCTGTGAGTTCTTGAATATATTTATTATTTGTTTCTTTTAACTCTTTTAATAAATTCACATCAACTTTTATTCCATTATTTTCCATATCGGCCAAAACATAAATAAAATCAAACTCCATATCAAAAGCTAATTTCAATAATTCTTCTTCATTTTTTTCTTTAAAAATTTCTAGTTGTTTATTAAAAAGTTTCAAAGTCATCAAAGCATCTTCAGCTGCATATTCACAAGCTTTGTAAACATCTACATTTGAGAAGTTTTCGCCTTTTTTTACTACATCTTTAAATGAAATCATTTTATGATTAAAATATTTATCTATCTGATAATCAAGTCCTACTTTTTCATTTGTATCTAAAAGCCATGATAAAATCATAGTATCAGCATAAAGTTTTAACTCTAAATCAAAGTTATTTTTAATAATCTCATAATCATATTTAAAATTCTGAAGAACCAATTTATGCCTATTTAATTGAATGATTGCTTGTTTAGCAGCATTTTTTGAAATTTGTTCTGGTGCACCTAAATAATAATGTGAAATAGGAACATAATAAGCAATGTTATCTTCATAAGCAAAAGAAAATCCTACGATTTGTGCTTTTTGCGTATCAATATCTGTAGTTTCTGTATCAAATGCAACGATTGCATCTCTTGGAATTGTATTAATTGCTAAAGATAATTTGTTTTCATCGTTTAATAAAACAAATTTTATTTCTTCATTTTTTTCTTTTTCCATTGGAATTTCTGTTTTAAAACTCATTCCATTTTTATTTATTCTATCAAGAATTTTTGCCATGTCATATTTGTGTAAAATATCACTAATTTTTAAAATTGGATTTTCACTTGGTAATAAAAAATTATCTAAATCATCAATAACATGACAATCTTTTGATAAAGTTACAAGTTGTTTTGAAATAAATGCCATTTCTTTACTCTCTTCTAAAAGAGTTTTCCATCTTTTTTTCTCAATATTTTCAAGATTTGCATAAATATTTTCTAAAGTTCCAAATTGCTGTATTAAAGCTTCTGCTGTTTTTGCACCAATTCCTTTTACTCCTGGAATATTATCAGCACTATCACCTAAAAGTGATTGATAATCTGTAAATTGTGAAGGATGAACGCCATATTTTTCTATACATTTTGCTTCATTTATAACAACTTTTTTTGTTGGATCAAATAGATAAATAGTATCATCATCTATTAATTGATATAAATCTTTATCATGAGAAACAATTCTTACTTCCAAACCTTTTAGTTTTGCATCATGTGCAATTGATGCTACAATATCATCAGCTTCAAAACCGGTTCTAATTGCTGTTTTAAATCCCATTAATTCAATCCATGAAATTGCAATTGGAAGTTGTTTTAATAAATCCTCAGGAACCTCAGGTCTGTGAGCTTTATATCCATCATAAAGGTCGTTTCTAAAAGTATTACCTTTTGCATCCAAAGCAAAAACTATATAATCTGTTTGAAAATCTTTTCCAATATTTACTATAAAATTAATAAAACCTGTTAATAAACCTGTAGGAAAACCATCTTTTGATCTAAGAGGAGGAAGAGCAAAATAACTTCTAAATAAAAATCCAAATGTATCAATTACTGTGATTGTTTTTTTCATAAAATCTCTTTTCTTTG
>JAQVLW010000011.1:40806-58997 GCA_028703945.1 Aliarcobacter sp.
CCTGTTAATAAACCTGTAGGAAAACCATCTTTTGATCTAAGAGGAGGAAGAGCAAAATAACTTCTAAATAAAAATCCAAATGTATCAATTACTGTGATTGTTTTTTTCATAAAATCTCTTTTCTTTGATTGTTTAAAGATTTTATATTATAATAATGTCACTAAAAATAAGGTTTTGAAATTATAAAGTGATAAAAGGGACATAAATGATAATAATACCAGCAAGATTAAATTCAAGTAGATTTGCAAATAAAATAATGGTTGATATTTTAGGATTACCAATGGTAATTAGAACAGCCAAACAAGTAAGCAGTTTAGATAAAGTTGTAATCGCAACTGATAGCCAAGAAGTTATGGATTTAGCTGCACAATATGGTTTTGATGCAGTTATGACTTCAAGTTCACACAATAGTGGAACAGATAGAATAAACGAAGCTGTAAATATTTTAAATTTAAGTGAAGATGAAATTATTGTAAATGTTCAAGGTGATGAACCTTTTATTGAAGTTGAAGTTGTAGAAGCTGTAATAAATAGAGTAAAACAAATAAAAGAAAACAATGAAGATATTATGATAACTTCTTGCTACAAAGAGATAAGTTCAAGTTTAGCTGATGATCCAAATCATGTAAAAGTAGTTCTTGATGAATACTCAAATGCTATTTATTTCTCAAGAGCAAAAGTTCCATATCACAGAGACCACCATGAAAATGCAACTTATAGTGGACATTTAGGAATTTATGGATTTACAAAAAAATCGTTAAATGCTTTTTGTAAATTACCATCATCAAAACTTGAAAATATTGAAAAACTAGAGCAACTAAGAGCTATTGATAATGGACATAAAATTGCTATGGTAAAAGTTGTTTCTAAATCTTTTGGAATTGATACTCAAGCAGATTTAGATAATGCAATTAGAATCTTTTCTTAAAAATAAATCTACATCTTCTGAAGTATCAATTGCCATTTCAGAAGATAATTCTAAAATTATATGAGAGTATTTATTTAATAAAGACTTAGATCCTTTATCTTCATTAATATTGATGCTTCACAAGTTGCTTTTGAAGTTGGCTATGAAAGTCTCTCTCAATTTAGTAGCAAATAGGAATATTTGGAATGCCACTTAAAGCACATATTAATCACTTAAAACTAAATCTAGCCTTATTTAGAAATATTAAATAATTTTTCTAGTAACTTTATTATCGGGAATTATATAATAAAGTAATGTTGAAGTAATTTTATGTAAAACTTAAAAAATTAAAACATACACTAAGGTAGTTAATGCGTTATGATGTACTAATAGTAAGTGACGAGCAAAAACAATTTAAAGATTTTAAAAGATATGCTTCCAAAATAATGAAGAATATAAACATCACTCTTTCTTTTGAGTGTGATGATATTTATGAAGCTATTGAGTATACTGATATACTTATAATTGATATAAATATACATAACTATTTTAACCCATTAGAAGATTATCTTGAAAAAAAAATTCACACAATTTTTTTGGTTGAAGAAGATTTGCATTTAGAAAAATACTCAATTATCAACAAAGATGATATTTTATATCATCCTTTAGATTTAGATAAATTAATCTTAAAAATAAAACATTATACAAATTTAGTTCATATAAATATTGTTCTAAAAAAAGAAGAAGAAGAATTTTCTAATTCTATAATAAACAACATTGACTACCCTATTTTCTCTATTGATAGTGAAAAAGTAATTTTTTCGAATGATCATTTTTTCAAACTTTTAAGTTGTTCATCTTTAGAAGAAATAAATAGCAAATATAAAAATATTGCTGATATTTTTGAAAAAGAAAGAGGCTGTATTACAAATTTTGACAATAAAATATTTGAAAAATGTGAAAATAAAAATATTAAAGTTTGTGTTAATAGTAACAATATTAAGAAATACTTCTCTTTACAAAAAATTGCTTTAACACATAATAATACTTCAATTATAATATTACATGATATAAGCCATGAAATCGAGCATAAACATGAGTTATATAAACTTTTATATACTGATAATCTAACAAATTTTCCAAATAGAGCAAAATTAATTGAAGAATTGCAAACAAGTAATTTAATTTTGGAAGCTGTTTGTCTTTTAAATATCAACTCTTTCAAAGAAGTAAATGATTTTTTTGGTCATAAAGTTGGTGATGCTATATTGATTGATGTAGCTAAATTAATTGAAGAAAAAATCGAAAATGAAGATAAGCATTTTAAATTATATAAATTTCCTTCTGATAATTATTGCATTACAAATACAAAAGATTGTCAAGAAAGTTTTGTAAGTTTAATAAAAAATATTCTTGAATCAGTTTATAAAAAAGTATTTATTTATGAATTATATGAAATTGATATTAGAATAACAGCAGGAATTTCTTTTTCAAATAAAAATAACAAATTAATCACAGCAGATATTGCTTTACAATCAGCAAAAAAAGACCATAAAGACTATATTATTTTTTATGATGAATTGGATAAATTTAGAGAATATGAAAATAATATGTTATGGACAAAAAAACTAAAATCAGCATTTATTAATGACAATATTGAAGTATATTTCCAGCCACTTGTAAATAATAGAACTTTAAAAGTTGATAAATACGAATGTTTAGTAAGATTAATAGAAGAAGATGGAAAAGTTATAGCACCTTTTTTCTTCTTAGATATTTCAAAAAAATCTAATCAATATACAAAACTTACAAAAATAGTTTTGGAAAAATCTTTTCAAAAATTTGAACATTTACCCTTTGAATTTTCAGTAAATATCTCCTATGAAGATATAGAAAATCCTGATTTCTTGGATTTTATAAAAGGGTTATTAAAAAAATATGATATTGCACCCAAAGTTGTATTTGAGATATTAGAAGATGAAAGTATAAAAAATTACAACCTTTTAATCTCATTTGTTGATGAAGTAAAAGCTTTAGGATGTAAAGTTGCAATTGATGATTTTGGTAGCGGATATTCAAACTTTGAACATCTTTTAAAAATGAATATTGATTATTTAAAAATTGATGCTTCACTTATTAAAAATATTGCAACAAATGAAAACTCATATAAAATTACAAAAACTATAATCGAATTTGCAAAGAATTTAAATCTAAAAACTATTGCAGAATTTGTTGAAAATGAAGAAATATTTAATATTGTTAGAAACTTAGGAGCTGATTATTCTCAAGGATATTTCTTTTCAGCTCCAATATCAGCTCCAAATATAAAAGAATATAATGAAAATGGAGATAAGAATCATGAATAAAGAAATTCTAAAAGACATCTGCGTTTTATATGTGGAAGATGAAAATGATGTTAGAGAATTTACAGCTAAATTACTTGATTCTTTACTAAAAAAAGTTTATGTAGCAGAAGATGGACTTGAAGGTTTAAAAATATTTGAAGAAAATAAAAATGATATTGATTTAATAATTTCTGATATAAATATGCCAAAAATGGATGGTTTAACTATGTGTGAAGCTATCAAAAAAATAAATACTGAAATTCCTCTTGTAATTACAAGCGCCCATAATGACACAAATTTTTTAAGAAGATCTATTGAAATTGGAGTTACTACTTATGCTATGAAGCCTATTGATTTATATCAACTAGTAGGAAGTATCATAAAAGCAATGGAACCAATAATATTAAAGAAAAAATTAATGGAATTAAATCTATCACTTGAAAGTAAAATTGAACAAGAAATAAATAAAATAAAATCTATTTTAGATGCACAAGATAACATTATAATTGTTACAAATAAAGAAGAAATAACAAATGTGAATAAAAAATTCTTAGATTTTTTTGGGATAAATGATTTTAATGAATTTATAAAAAGTAAAAAAAATATTTTTGATTTCTTCAAAGAAGAATTTGGATTTATATCAAAAGAACAAATAAATAAACAAGAATCTTGGATTAAATATATAAAAGAATTACATGAAATTGATAGAATTGTTAAGATAAAAGATTCTTTAGATGAAGAAAAAATCTTTGCAATAAATGTAGATTATTATGAAAATAAAGAAGATTATTATGTATTTTCATTAACAGATATTACAAAATTAAAAGAGAAATCTAACCTTTTTGAATATCAAGCAAGTCATGATAAATTAACAGGATTATTTAATAGAAATAAATTTGATGAAGTTTACTCAAAAGAGCTAAAACGCTCAAAAAGATATAATAATGAATTGTCAATGATTATTTTTGATATTGATGATTTTAAAATGGTAAATGATAATTATGGTCATCAAATTGGAGATGATGTTTTAAAAGAGATTGCAAAAATTATCTTAAAAAATGTGAGAGAGCAAGATGTAAATGTAAGATGGGGTGGTGAAGAATTTTTAATACTTCTTCCTCAAACAAATTTAGCAGGAGCAGTTACTGTTGCATCAAAAATAAGAATAGCTATAAAAGAACATCTTTTTACTCCTGAAATTCTGAAAATTACTGCAAGTTTTGGTGTTAGCCAACTTTTAAGTGAAGATAGCGAAACTACATTTATTTCAAGAAGTGATACTCTTTTATATGAAGCAAAAAAAACAGGAAAAGATAAAGTAATATCATAAATATTACTTCATTTTTAACTAAAAATTAAAATCATCACCCAAATAGTGTTCTCGAACTTTTACATCATTTTTAATCTCGTCACTTGTCCCACTTGCTAATAAACTTCCAGATTTCATAACATAAGCTCTATCACAAATTTGTAAAGTTTCTCTTACATTATGGTCTGTTATTAAAACTCCAATATTTATTTTTGTTAATTGATGGATTATTTCTTGAATATCTTTTACAGCAATTGGATCAACCCCAGCAAAAGGCTCATCAAGAAGTAAAAATTTTGGTTGAGAAACTAAAGCTCGAGCTATCTCTGTTCTTCGTCTTTCCCCACCTGAAAGGGAAACACCCATTCTTTGACGAATTGGTTCAATATTGAAAAGCTCAAGCAACTCTTCTACTCTTTTATTTTGTTCCTCTTTATCATTTGTAACAATTTGAGCAGCTAACATTAGATTATCTTCAACTGATAAATCTTTAAATATAGATGACTCTTGAGGTAAATACCCTATTCCTTTTAAAGCTCTTTTATGTAATGGAAGTGATGTAATATCTTCATCATCAAAAAAAACTTTTCCACTTGTCGGTTTTACTAAACCACAAACGGTATAAAATGTTGTAGTTTTCCCAGCTCCATTTGGACCTAATAATCCAACAATCTCACCTGATTTTACTTCTATTGAAATACCATGAAGAATTTGCGTTTTTTTGATAGTTTTTGTTATATCTTGTATATGTAATTTATGCATTTATTTTATATAGCCTTTTATTATCTTTTTTTTCTATTTCAATTAAAATCACTTTATATCCATAATCATTCAGAATCTCTTCAAGTTTTTCATCACCCCACTCTACAAAGTGAACACCATGTTTTTCAAACTCTTCAAGCATTCCTAGACTAATAAATTCACTTAAAGTTTTATTATAAACATCATAATGAAAAATATCATTTGAGTAAATAGCTTGTAATGAAAAAGTGGGAGAAGTAACTAAATCAGCTAAACCTAAGGCCTTTACATAATTTTTTACAAGTGTAGTTTTACCACTTGCTAAATTACCTCTTAAAATTACAATACAATCTTCATTAATAATTTCTTTTAAATATTTTATTAAAACATCTAATTGATTTAATTCTAATTCAAAATTCTTTTGCAAACTAAACCTTAACTTAATCGATTAGATACTTGAATAATTTGTTCCAATTTTTCTTTTGCTGCACCACTTATAATTGCTGCTTTTGCCATATCAATACCATCTTTAAAATCTCTAGCTTTTTCATCAATAATCAAAGCTGCCGCTGTATTTATTAAAACAATATCAAGTTTTGCACCAACTATTTTTTTAGATAAAATATCAGAGGTAAGTTTTGCATTAAATTCAGGTCCCTCTCCCCTAATATCATCTTTAGACGCAAGTGGAATACCGTAATTTTCTGGGTTTATTTCAATATCTGTAATTTTTCCATTTATTAAAAGTGTTGCATAAGTTATATCTGAAACTGAAATTTCATCCATTCCATCATTTGATGATAAAATCATAGCTCTTTTGGTATCTAACATATCTAAGGCTGCGGCAATTCTATTAATATAACTTTTATCAAATACTCCAATTACTTGTTTTGTAACACCAGCTGGATTACATAATGGTCCCAAAATATTCATAATAGTTCTATGTGGAATTGTTTTTCTAACAGGCGTGATATATTGCATTGCTGGATGATGGTTATTTGCAAACATAAAAGCGAAACCTGTTTCTTCAAGCATTTTTGCAGTACTTTCTAAATCTAAATTTAAATTTATTCCTAAAACTTCAAGCATATCAGCACTTCCTGATTTACTTGTAACACTTCTATTTCCATGTTTTGCAACATAACATCCACAAGCTGCAAGTAAAATAGAAACTGTACTAGAAATATTGAAACTGTAACTTTTATCGCCACCTGTTCCTACAACATCAATTGCTTTTGCTCTTAAATCTTCATGAATAGGAAGAGGAATAAGATGATCTCTCATAGCACTTGCGGCACCTGCAATTTCAGCAGCAGTTTCACCTCTTTCATAAAGTTCTAATAAATACTCTCGTATTTCAAATTGTGATAATCTATTTTCAAAAATATCATCAAATTTTAATTTAGCTGCATTAAACATTTAGTCTATCCTTTGCACATATTCTTCAATTTTTGATTTTGGAGTTGATTTAGTATTTGGTATTTGTAGTACTTTAAATTTTTCAGTTTTTTCTAAATACCTAATTTCGATTATATCTCCAACCTTAACCTCTTTTGCTTTCTTCACAGCTTGATCATTTATAAAAACAACCTTGTGTTCTAGCATATCCTCAGCCACAGCTCTTCGTTTTGTAATATTAACGGCATTTAAAAATTTATCTATTCTCATAAAGTAGATTATAGCTAATTTAAATTAAAATTATAACACGGTTTTTAACTGGCAAACAAATTGAAAGGAAGCCTAAATAAAGACTTAGAAAAATTGATTTTAAGCTTACGGTTTAGATCAACCGTCCAAGATTCAAGAAGTATTAATTTATATTATTTATTATCCTTAAACTGATTTCTTATTTCTAAAAATTTATCTAAATTCTCAAAAAATAAATCAACAAGTTTTGGATCAAATTGTTTTCCTTGTTGTTCTTTAAAATATTCAAAGATTCTTTCATCTTCCCAAGCTTCTTTATAAACTCTATCACTTCCAAGAGCATCAAATACATCTGCTATAGCTGTAATTCTTCCTTCTATTGAAATCTCTTCTTCCTTTAGATGCTTAGGATATCCAAAACCATCCCATCTTTCATGATGTTCAAGCGCCACTTTTGCAGCTGTTTTTAGCAAAGGTCTATTTGAATGTGCTAACATTTTATGACCTAATTCAGCATGCATTCTCATTATAATAAATTCATCCTCTGTAAGTTTTCCTGGCTTATGTAGAATATTATCTGGAATCCCAACTTTTCCAATATCATGCATTGGTGAAGCATCTGCTAATAAAGTTATATCTTCTTGACTTAAACCTACATATTGAGCTAATAATCTTGAATATTCAGCAACTCTTTTTACATGATTTCCTGTCTCTTTACTTCTTGTTTCACCTATTGCACCCATTGTAAATACAACTTCTTTTTGTGTATCTTCAATTTCTTTTTGTAAATTGTAAATATCTGTAATATCATGCCTAACACTTATAAATTCTTCAATATTCCCTTTTGAATCAAGTATTGGCATTATGACACTTTGAACAACATAGTAACTTCCATCTTTTTTTAGATTTTTTACTTCACCTTGCCACATATGCTTACTTTTAATAGTTTCCCACAAATCTTTAAATACACTTGAAGGAACATCAGGATGCCTTATTATATTATGACTTTTTCCTAAAAGTTCATCTTTTGTATATCCAGAAATTTTCATAAATGCATCATTTACATAAGTTATTTTTCCTTGAAGATTTGTTTTAGAAACTATTGTACTTATATCTACAACATCTTTATACTGATTTAATAAAGTAATATTAGCTTGAAGATCTTTTTCTAGTAAATGCTTTTGTTCCGACAAAGAAAGATGAGTATTAATTCTTGAAAAAAGTTCTCTTGCATTTAATGGTTTAGTAATATAATCAACACCACCCATTTCATAAGCTTTTTCAATTGTATTTTCATTATTATCAGCTGTGATGAATATTACTGGTATATCCTTAGTTTTAAAATTACTTTTCAACCTTCTACAAACTTCAAATCCATCCATTCCAGGCATTAAAATATCAAGTAAAATAAGATCTATATTTTCTTCATCAGCTAAAATATCTAATCCACTTTCCCCATCTAATGAAGCTAAAATATCATATTTATCATCTAAAAGTGACATTAAAGTATTTATATTATCTTCCATATCATCTATTATTAATATTGTTTTCATTCCATTCATAAAAATAATTCCAAAGCTTCTTTAAATTTAAACTTAGAAATTAACTGTTTAAGTCCTTCAAAAAGTTTTTTATCTTCATTCTTTAGATTATACATCTCTAATTCTTCAATAAGTGGTTTACAGTTTTTTGCTCTTTTTGTGGCTACGGCTTCTTTAAGGTTCATAAAAAGTTCATTTCTTAGTTCTTTAGATATCTCTTTTTTCTCAATATTATCTGAGATAATATTTTTTTCTATCTCAGCTATTGTTTTATTTAAACTTGTAACAAATTGAGGTAATAACTCTTTATTTAAACTCTCTTCTATATCTCTTGCCATTTCACTTAATATTAATGCTCCAGCACTGGCACTTAGTCCTTTTAGTGAATGCATTGTTCTTTTAAACTCTTCATCATTCATTTTTTCACAATTTAAATCTTTATATTTAATCAATCCTTTGAGTATTTGCGTATAAATATCTACACTGTTCATTACAAGCCTTAATCCAAAATTTGTATCTAAAGTTTCAAATTTTGGGAGAACTTTACTCTTGTCATTTTCAAATAGAAGCTCTTTAGGTATCTCTTCAATATCTACTTTTTTAGGTATAAACTCTAATAATGCTTCAAAAAATTTATCTACTTCAATTGGTTTATTTAGGTGTAGTTGCATTCCATAAGCTTTTGTTTTAAGAATATCTTCTTTCATCGCATTTGCAGTAAGTGCAATTATAGGTATTTGTTTATCTCTCTTTCTTATTTCTTTTGTAGCTTCATATCCATCAAGTATAGGCATATGGATATCCATTAAAATAAGTTCATATTTTTTATCTTCTGCCTTTTTAATAGCTTCAAAACCATCCATTGCTAAGTCAATTTTAATTCCACTATCTTTTAGTAACTCAACAATTATCTCTTGATTTATCTCATTATCTTCAACTAAAAGTATTTCACTTCCTTTTAGTGTTTTAATTTCTGTTTGTAAACTATCTTTGTGATTTAACAATTTAGCAAGATTATCTTTTTTACCTAGAAAAATTTCATTAAGTGTGTCATTTAAACTTGATGGATTTACGGGTTTATGCAAAAATCTATTTATTCGTGCTTCGTTCATATCATCATTTAAAATATCTTTATTATGAGCACTAATTAAAATATTTTTATTTCTATCTATATTAAATCTTTCTTCTATCATCTTAAATGCTTCTATTCCATTTATTTCTGGCATATTCCAATCAATAATTATCAAATCAAAAATATCACCTTTACGTGAAAGAAGTTCAATTCCATCCTTTGCACTTTGTACAAATTCAACATCTAAGTTAAAAGACTTTAATTGATAAGCTATGATATTGCACCAACTTTCACTATCATCAATCAATAAAACTTTTTTACCCCTAAAAAGATTAAATGATTTCCTTTCAACTTTTTTTGAAAGCTCTATTTCAAATATAAAAGTACTTCCAACTCCTAATTCACTCTCAAGCCATATTTTACCATGCATCAATTCCACAAGATTTTTAGTAATGGTTAAGCCAAGTCCAGTGCCACCATATTTTTTTGTTATACTATTATCTGCTTGGGTAAAAGCATCAAATACTTTTTCTAATTGAGATTTACTCATACCAATACCACTATCTTTTACAACAAAACGAATATGATTATTATCTATTTCTTTAACAATAATAGTAATTTCACCTTCATGAGTAAATTTTACAGCATTTGATAAAAGATTTAGAAATATTTGGCTAATTCGTAAACTATCTCCATAATACTTTTTCCCTAATTTTAAATCATAATCAACGATAAGATCTATATTTTTATCATAAGCTTTTACTTCAATTAAATTAACTACATTCTCAATTATTTTAAATAGATCAAAATTTCCTTTGTCTATTGTAAGTTTCCCTGCCTCAATTTTACTAATATCCAATATATCATTTATAATTCCCAAAAGAGAATTTGCTGAGTCATTTATTCTATTAATATAGTGTTTTTGTTGTTTTGTTAAATCAGTTTTTAGTGCTAAATATGACATACCAATAATTCCATTCATTGGAGTTCGTATCTCATGTGACATATTTGCAAGAAAATTACTTTTTATTTTTGTTGATTCTTCTGCCTTTTCTTTTGCTTTAACCAACTCTTTTTCAAGTTGTATTCTTTGAGTTGCATCTCTAAAAACACCAATAATAAATGAAGTATTATCAAAAGTATATGCTCTTGCAGAAATATCACAATATATAATCTTTCCATTTGCATTTAAAATAGGCATATCTTTCGCGATATAAGATTTGTTGCTTATTTGTTTTTCAAACTCTTTTCTCACATAATCTATAGATTCTTTAGGATGAATATCTTCCATATGAATTAATAATAATTCATCTTTTGTATATCCAGTTAAATCTTCAAAAGCATTATTCACATTACTAAAACAACGTGTTTCTAAATTTAAAATAGCTAAACCATCAACTATAGAATCAAAATATGTTTTTAATTCTTCTTTTTTAATTTGTAATTCTTCAGTTTTCTTTATATTCTCGTCACTAGTTCTTGAAATTAGTTTTGTCATAGCTTTTAAAATAATGTCTTTTTTGTCTTTTTGAATTAAATTATCTTTATATATTATTGGCTCTGATGATTCATTTTCATTTAATGTAACAAATGTCGTTGTAATATTTAAAAGATTATTATTACAACTTGTATAATTATGAAAAAATTCTCCATAAGTAACAAATCCTGTAGTATCTCCTAATTGATTAAGCAAAGAAACTTCATCATTAATGTAATTTCCAAGCATTTTTCGTCTTGCAGCGCATGTATAAATATATAGTGCTTCATTTTTTGTAGAGTAAGTTTCTTTGATTTGCTTATGATTCATATCTTCTAATGATTCAATATTCGCATATCCAAATTTTACTTTTGTTCCTTCTTTTATAGAGCCTGCAAATGTAATTGAACCATTTTCTTCATCAATAGCTACGGCAGCTCTTGCTATATTTGTATCTTTTTGCTTATAAATAAGTGGAAATTCAACACCATGTGCTAACATATTATTTGAAATCTCTTCTCCCAAATAATATTCAAATACATCCAAAGCTTTTTTATGTTCAATTTCATATACTGTAGAACCAACTGACTTTGTAACTACCATATCTTTACCAATTGTTTGCCAATTTAAGATATAGTTTGAATGAACTTTTAAAACATCTGAGTCAATAAATGCAAATGCAATATCACAATTCTTACAAGTACTACTAAATACATAACATGAAGAAAATTTATAATCATCTCCAGAATTTCCACCAGCAATCACAATATTTGGATATTTATCACTCATATTATGAAGAAGTTCAGTAACATCATGTTTAAATGTATTAGCAAAAGCTACAATCAATTTTGTTTTAGGTGTGATATGTGAAGCTAGATTCTTAAATATAATATCATTATCTATATTGCAGTATGAAACAGCTTTTACAGATGATTTTTCAAATAAAGAAAAAGAGATTATTATCTCATTATCATTAATATTTCCATTTGATACTATTCCTGCTGTTGAAGTCCCCATTATTGCTATATTCGGTAAACCCTCTTTAAGTTCCATTCGAACTGTTTCAATGTATTCAATGGAACAATTTGAATAAAACACTTGCACAAAAACACTATTGTTATTTGGAATTTGATTTTCTTGAATAAACGTAACTAATTCTAGTTTATTTTTATATTTGTGATTTAGTATCCTCAATAATACCCTTTTTAAGTAAATAATGTTTTCGAATATCATATTTTTAGAAAACTAAGAATTTGACAAAATGTTATGACTTAACAGTTTTTGATAAACCTTCGAAGCTTTATTTTTTAAATTCTCTTCAATATTATTTTCATATAAAATAATTAAATCAAAACTAGTAATATCTGCATTTTATAATTAAATAGTATTAAAGTAATATCATTTTAATAGTGATGAAAATATTTCACTTTCAATCAAATTAGTTGTATTATATTTATGGTACAAATAATGTTAGTTTTATCTTATTATCACCTGAGGGAAATAAGCTATCAATATTAAATAAAGATTTGATCCAGATAATTCTGTTGCAAATGGTTCAAGTATCGCTTTTATTTTTAAATATAGCAATTTATCTTTTTTATTTTTGGCTGATACTCATATTGATGTTATAGTAAAATCTTTAAAAGGTAGTCCAAATCATCTTTTAACTCTTAACTAAACATTTCATTTATTAATTGCCATAATGATTTTTATTTAGAAAAAAATTTGGGGAGATGAACACAATTATAATAAAATTCTGAAAAAATATATCAAATTTTACAATCAATATTTTAATGAATAAAAACAATAAAATTTACCCCTTCAAAACATAGTGAAAAATGGGGTAAGAGAGGTTGCCATTTGTGGACACAAATTAGCTACGCAAATTAGTACCAAAACGACCCTTTATTTTATATACATAAATATTTTAAACTTAATTTAGTTCCCTATAAAGGAACTAAAAGTACAATTCAAAATGAACGTAATAAGTAAAAGAACATTAATAGAATTTTATGAAAAACATCCACAGGCTAAAACACCATTAGAAGTGTGGCATCTTGATGTCAGAAAAGCTGAGTGGAAAACACCTGATGATATTAAAAAAATATATTCAAATGCTTCATTTTTAGAAGATAATGGAGTTGTTTTTAATATTAAAGGTAATGACTATAGATTAATTGTTCATATTGATTATTTAAGAAAAATTGTTATAATAAAATTTATTGGTACTCATTCTGAGTATGATAAGATAAATGCAAAGGAAATATAACCATGCAATTAAAAATTATAAAAAATGAAAAAGAGTATGATGAAGCTCTAAATAGAATTGATGAATTAATGGAATTAAATCCAGCTCTTGGAACTAAGGAAAGTGATGAATTAGAAGTTTTAGTTTTATTAGTTGAAAAATATGAAGAAATTAATTGGAATATATCAACTCCTGACCCAATAGAAGCTATTAAATATAGAATGGAAGAGATGAACTTAAAACAAAAGGATTTAGTACCATATATTGGAAATAAAAGTAAAGTATCAGAACTTTTAAATAGAAAAATATCTTTATCTCTTTCTATGGTTAAAAATCTATCTGAGGGTTTACATATTCCTTTGGAAATATTAGTTAAGCCAATTTAAATTAGGCTTATATATAAATTATATTTAATGAATGTAATTTCTTTTGTAGTTATTTTACAAAATCTCTTTTTGATTTTACTTCATTTTTACCCGCAAACTCTTTTGCATTTGCATTACTTACAACTAATTTTGCTATTTCATCCGTTACAACTGCTACATCATGGGCTTGAGATGCAATATTTGCATTTTGTTGAGTTTGTTGGTCTAAACTTGTAATTGCATCATTTATTTGCTCTATTCCAGAAAGTTGCTCTTTACTTGACATCTCTATATCTTTTATCAAATTAATCGTTTGTGATATATTTTCATTTAATTTAACATATCCATCTATCATATGATTTGCTATATCTTTTCCATCATTTGCTTTTTTTGTTGCATTTTCTACTATTGTTTTTATCTCTTTGGCTGCTTCTGCTGAACGAGCTGCTAGATTTCTAACTTCTTGTGCAACAACAGCAAAACCTTTTCCAGCTTCTCCTGCAGTTGCTGCTTCAACAGCTGCATTTAATGAAAGGATATTTGTTTGGAATGCTATTTGGTCTATTATTGAAATTGCATCATTTATAAGATTTACTTGAGTGTTGATTTCATCCATAGCTACAGTTGTTTGACTTGCAAGTTTTTCACCTTGTGTTGAAGAAGTTGTTACTTCATTTGAATATCTTGCCATTTTTGCAATATTTTCTGTATTGTTTCTAATATTACTTGTCATTTGTTCTAATGCTGCTGCTGTTTCTTCAAGACTTGCTGCTGCTTCGTTTGAACTTATATTTAATTTATCTACATTTCCTAATAATATAATTGAACTTTCATCTAAAGTTAATCCATTTGATTTATTCTCTACTAACATACTTGTGATTGAATCACCAAGTGTATTTACACCATTTGCAAGTTTTAATAAATGCTCTTTTATATCTTTTGTAGAAATTTTATTTAGATAGTTATAGTGAGCATACTCTTCTAAAATATGTAAAACATTATCAATATTATTTTCTAAATTATTTGCCATTTTATTTAATACATTTTTTAATTGCATTAAAGCTGGATTTGAAACATTCATATCAAGTCTTTGACATAAATCACCTTGTTCAAATTCTCCTAAAACAGCGATTGTTTCATCTATTAGTTTTCTATCTTCTTCAATACCCTTTTTTGTTTTTTCAATATTATGATTTAAAACATCTGCCATTTGCCCAAATTCATCATTTGAATCTATAGTTATCAAATTTACTTCATTTTTTTCTCTATTTAAATAAGCAAAAAAGTCATTTAAACCTCTATTTATTGTAATTAAAGGAGTATTTACGGTTTTTATAATTATAAAATAACTCACACTTAATAAAATAATTAATAAACAAATTCCACCAAAAATTAAATATTTTCTTAATGCATCATTTAAGTGAAGTAATTCATCTAAATTTGCACTTGTACCAATTACGATATTCCAATCGCTAAAAGTTGTATATGCAGTAATTTTTTCATTTATGTTGTTATTTTGTTCTTTAAAATCATAAATAACAACACCCTCTTTTTGTTTAATTATCTCTTTAAATATATTTTGGCTATCAACATCTGTTAATTCTTCAATCTTTTTATTTTTTAAAGTTGGATGCATAGTAAATAAAGATTCTTTCGTATCAAGTGTAAATAAATATCCAGTTTCAGCAAATTTAGTTTTTCCTAAGTTTTGTTCCAAAATAGAATATAAAGAATCAAAGTTATATCCAATAAATAAAATCCCCACTACTTCACCATTTTTGATTATTGGGTCATACACTGTCATATAGTTTTTACCAAATAATTTAGCACTTCCTATATATTTTTCTTTGTTCATTATTTTTTCAAAAGCTGGACTTTTATTTGTTAAAAAAGTTCCCATTGCTCTACTACCATCTGCTTTTTGTAAAGAAGTCGCAATTCTAAAAAAATCATTATCTTGTTTAACAAAAACAGTTGCAACAGCTCCTGTAATTTTTGTGAATTGGTCAATTAAGTCATTGTTTTTATTTATTATTTGACCATTTGATGTTAATGTTGGAGTTTTAATAGAATTAATTTCTATAGTTTTATCATAATCAATTTCAATATTACTTATTCTTGAAACAAAAACATTTGAAGCACTTTTTGCTGATTCGCGTATTGATTCATTTAAAACTTCAAAAGTTGCTTTAACATCTTTTACTCTTTGTTGAAAATCAAATTGAATATCTGAAACAATAGAATTTCTAACAACAACTGTGATTGAAAAAATTGCAACCACTAAAATTAAAGCAACTGCTAATCCTTGAAAAATAGATACTTTTTTAACTACTGAATCCATACAACTCCCTACTTAAGATAATTTGGTAGATTATTATACAGGTATATATTTTATAAACTAATAAAAATTATAATTATTTAGAAGATACCTAGTCTTTTATTTTTCCATTAAGTAATTAAATAATAATCGTTAAAAAATGAAAATTATTCTTAAATAGTATTAAAGTAACATCATTTGTAACTTAAAATTATCCACTTTTATTTTATGATGAAGAGCTTACTCCTCATCATATTCATACAATACGGTACTTAAATATCTTTCTCCCGTATCACATAAAATCGTAACAATTGTTTTATCTTTATTTTCAGCTCTAGAAGCCATTTGTGAAGCAACAAATGTATTTGCACCTGAAGAAATACCAACTAAAAGTCCCTCTTCTTTCGCCAATGCTCTTGATGTTTGAATTGCATCTTCATTTGAAACTTGAATAATTTCATCATAGATTTTTGTATTTAAAATACTAGGTATAAAACCAGCACCTATTCCTTGGATTTTATGAGCTCCTGGATTTCCACCACTTAAAACTGGCGAAGAAAGAGGCTCAACTGCAATAATTTTCACATATGGGTTATGCTCTTTTATTACTTCTCCAATACCAGTAATTGACCCCCCTGTACCAATTGCAATAACTAAAATATCGATTTTCCCTGCTGTATCAGCTAAAATCTCTTGTGCTGTTGTAATTCTATGAATTTGAGGATTTGCATAATTATTAAACTGTTGAGGAACAAAAGAGTTATCAATTGTTTTACTTAATTCATCAGCTTTTTCAACTGCACCTTTCATACCTTTTTCAGGTTCTGTTAAAACAAGTTTAGCTCCTAAAGCTTTTAATAATTTTCTTCTTTCAATGCTCATAGAACTAGGCATTGTAAGAATCAATTTTATTCCAAAAGCTGCACAAACAGAAGCTAATGCAATTCCAGTATTTCCACTTGTTGGTTCAATTACTGTAGTATTTTCATTAATATCTCCAGCTTTTAAAGCTTCATTAATCATATTAAAACCTATTCTATCTTTTATTGAATGTGTAGGATTTAAAAACTCACATTTTCCTAAAACCGTTGTACCATTTACACTTGCTTTTTGTAATTTTATAAGTGGTGTATTCCCTATTAATTCTGTTATATTATTTGCATATTTCATTTTTTCTCCTTTTAATTTAGTTATTTAAACTGCTTTTCTTAAATCTTCAATATTTTTAGATTGAACTATATTTTTACCCTTGAACTCTTTTTCATTTGCATTACTCACAACAAGTTTTGCAATCTCATCCGTAATAATTGCAACATTTTGTGTTTGTGAAGCTACAACTGCATTTTGTTGCGTTTGATGTTCAAGTTCATTAATTGCATGATTAATCTGCTCTATTCCTTTTAATTGTTCATTTGATGCCTCTTTTATATTTGAAATCAATCCTATTGTTTGATTTATATTTTCATTTAATTGTTTATATCCAGTAATCATATTTGCTGCTATTTATTTCCCCTCATTTGCTTTATTTGTAGCATTTTCTACTAAATTTTTAATTTCACATGGTGCTGCTTCTGCACTTCTATTTGCAAGATTCCGCACTTCTGCTGCTACAACTGCAAATCCACGCCCAGATTCTCCAGCAGTTACTGCTTCAACGGCTGCATTTAAACTTAAAATATTTGTTTGGAATGCTATTTGGTCAATTATACTTATGGCTTCATTTATTAAACTTACTTGTTCATTTATCTCATCCATTGAGATATTTGTTTGATTTGCTAACTCTTCACCCTCAGAAGCAGATATAATTACGTTATTGGCTAAGTTTGCACAATGGTACCAAATGCGCCACGGTTCTTAAATATAGCTTAATTTGATATATCCTAATTCTTAGAATAGCCCTATAAATAGTTTTTCCTTATATTGATACAACTTTCAATTATAAAATCATTCCTCGTTGAAATATAGAGTTATATTTTAACTTATCATGTCATTTACTTTTTTATCAATTTTTGTAAAATCATATGTACCATAAAAATTAATATGACTCCAGTGAACTATAGAACTATTTTTTATAGCTTCTATTATTTCATCTTTCTGTGATTGTGATTTTGCTTCTTGAAGTTTTTTGTCAATGTAAAGATAATTCCAAAGTATTACTGCATTTTGTATAAGTCTTTTACAGTTATTCGCTATATTTTGTTCTTCTTGTGTAGCAAATATAA
>JAQVLW010000046.1 GCA_028703945.1 Aliarcobacter sp.
GAATAATCCACCAAATAAGTTTAAATTTTATTCAAAAGATTATAAAAGAGTTGATTTAAACTCACAAAATGAAAACTATAATTTTTTGTATTTAATTAGTGGAATTAGTGCAAAAAAAACTTATCCAGATGTAGAGTATTATCTAAGAATTAATCCAAGTGCTGGAGCTTTATATCCAAATGAATTATATTTTCAAGTACGAAATATTAGTGGTTTTGAAAATGGAATTTATCATTTAGAAGTTGGCTCTTCAAACGCAGTATTATTACAAAAACTTGAAATTAATGATGGAATAGAAGAACTTTTAAACTTATCATATAGTGTGGATGGTTTTATATTTTTTATTTCATCAATATATTTTAGATCTTCTTGGAAATATAAAAATAGGGCATTTAGATATTGTTTATTGGATGCTGGACATTTAATTGGGGCAATTGAAGCTAGTTCTTATTTATTTGATAAAGATTTTGAAGTGATATATGATTTCTCTAAAGAGAAATTAAATAAGTTCTTTTCTTTTGATGAGAAAGAATTTTTTACTTCTATTGTAATTGCTGGAAAAAAACAACAAAATAAAAAAGTGAGTTTTTCCTTGTCTCTTCCAACCTTAGATGGAGCTAGTTATATTGAAGAAAATATTTCATTTTTTGAGAAAAATAAGCTAGTTGAAATGGCTTATCAAGATAGTTTAAATATAGTAGATAAAAAAACTCAAGAAAAAAGTGCTATTTTTAATTTCCAAAAACAAAGATTTAAAGATATTATTTTTAAAAGAAGATCTATTAGAGAATTCACAAAACAAAGTATTTCAAAAATCAAATTTGAATCTATAATGAATGTTGTAAATCAAGCAATAAAAAGTGATTGTGATGAGCAAGTTGATATTTATTACACTATAAATAGAGTTGAAGGAATGATATTAGGTCTTTACAAAAATGGGCAACTTTTAAGAACTGGAGATTTTTCATCAACAGCTGGATATTTATGTTTAGAACAGGATTTAGGAAAATCAAGTGCAGTTACTTTTTTCTTAACATCAAAAGGCAAAAATTACCAAGAACTTTATCAAAAGGCTGGAATAATTGGACATAGATTATATTTAGCATCAAATTATTTAGATATTGGTTGCAGTGGAATAGGAGCTTATTATGATGACGAAGTTTGTGAATTTATAGAAGAAAATACAATGGTCTTATACGCATTAGCTATTGGAAACTAAAGCTTATCTCTTATTTAAAAGAGATAAACTTCTCACTTGGTTTTCCTATATGAAAACCTTGATAATAATCGATTTCTAGTTCATTTAAAATATCAACTATTTCTTCATTTTCTACAAATTCAGCAATTGTTTGAATTTTTAATTCTTTTGCTAAAGTTACAATACTATTTACAAAAGCTTTATCTTTTATATCTTTATTGATATTAATGATAAAATCTCCGTCAATTTTCACATAATCAATAGGAAATTTTTTAATATAATGAAATGATGAAAATCCTGAACCAAAATCATCTATGGCAAATTTATAACCATCAGCTTTTAAATTATGTACAAATTTTTCTAATAAAGAGAAGTTTTTTACTGTTTCTCTTTCTGTAATTTCAAATACTATTTTTTCTTTATTTATCTCATATTTTAAAACAAAAGCATTTATTTTGTTTATAAAATCTCCCACAATTAAAGATTTTGGAGATAAATTGATAAATAAAATTCCTTCATATTGTGTTCTTTGAATTTCTTTAAAAGCTTTTTCAATAACCATTAAATCCATACTATTTATTAGTCCTCGAGCTTCTGCAATTTCTATAAATTCGTAGGCAGAAACTATTTTTCCATCTTGATGAATTCTCATTAGAAGTTCATGAATTACTAATTTATTAGATGCAGATGCTGGTTTTATTGGTTGAAAATATGGATAAATCTCATCATTTTCTATTGCTCTAATTAGAAGTGAAGATTTCTCTTGATTTGTTTTTAAAATATTAGAAATATCTCTTTCATTTGGGATTTTAATACCATTTTTACCTTCTTCTTTTGCTTGATACATCATATAATCAGCAATTACAAACATATCTTTTTGCGATAAAGTATGAATTGGATAAACACAAATTCCAATAGAGATAGTTATTCCAACCCTTGATCCGTCAGGTGCAATTAATTTTTCATCTTCTATTTTTTTTGAAATTCTATTTGCAACAGTTAAGGCTCCATTTTCATTACATTCTGGAAGAATAATTGTAAATTCATCTCCTCCATATCTTGCAACAATATCCTCATCTCTTTTTTCCTCTTCAAGGATATTTGCAACCGTTTGTAAAAATTTATCCCCAAAAGCATGACCAAAATTGTCATTTATTGGTTTAAAATTATCGCAATCTATAACCATTAAAGCAAATGGATAGTCATGTCTTGCAGCTCTTTTTATTTCATAACTCATCATGTCATTAAAAACTCTTTGGTTAAATAAATCAGTTAAGGGATCACGTGCTGCGTAATATTCCAAATCTTGAGTATATTTGTGAATAGCTTTTACAGAACCCACAAGATTTGCCATAGTTGTTAATATTGAATCAATTACAATATATCGAACAGGGTCATTTGAAAATATTGATTGTAAACCAATTCCTACAATTCCACCAATTTTAGGACTATCTAAAAATAGAGATTTTGAACGATATTCTACTTCTTCTTCAACTAATTCATTTAAACATCTATTTCTATCGGCAATCACATGTTTTATTGTAAAATCTGTCATCTCTTTGAAATAATCAGATTCTTTTATCGTTTTATTTATGTATTTTTCAAAAACCATTTTTTGATGTTCTTGTGGCATTCCCAACCAAAAAATATCAACTTCAAATTGGTCTTCACCAACTCTAAAAATAGTCATTAAAGTGTATGTTTCCATGATTTTATTTATTTCTATTAATAAATCACAAATATATTCTCTCCAATCTTTCACAATATCTGAAGTGATAATAAATTTATCCAAAAGTTTTATTTCAAACTCTAATAATTCTTTATCAACCGCAACACCTTTTAATTTATCAGCCATTAAATCAACATTATGTACGATTTGATTAAACTCTTCAAAATATAAATCAATATTTTTTGAATCAAAAGCTTTGAAATCTTGAACAGAATTTATATTTTGAACTTTGTCATTAAATAGAGTTAGATTTTTAATAATAGGTTTTGTTGTATATCTTGATGAGAAAAAGGCGAGAAGATAAAATATTGGAACAATAATTAGGAAAAAAACAATATATTGATATTTAGATTCTAAAAAAATAGAATTAAGATTTTGTTTTACTTCTACTACTCCTAGAACATCGCCAACTTCTGCATTTAAATGGCAAGATTTACAGTCTGCTGTTGCTTTTAATGGTAAGATATTTCTTACAATATTATCTTCAAAACCATTAAGTTTTTCTATTTTTCCATTTAAGATATCAACTAATGTTGCATCTTTTTCTTTTTCTTGTATTTCACCAAAAAGCTGCTTTACTTTATCTGATCTATAAATATTGATTTGATAGTTACTTCCTTCAAAATTATCTTCCAAAGATTTGGCAAAAATTATAACATCCTCTCTACTCCATCCTTTTCTCATAACTTGATACATTGAAGAAAAGACTTGTTTAGATATTCCTTCTGAGTGTTTTATGGCTTCTTTTTTTGTAAAAGTTGTATGTAGATATGTAGTAAAAATAAAACATATTAAAAAGATTAAGGAAACTAATATTATTTGTCTTGAAAAGATATAATTTTTGAAAGTTTTATTCATAAAAAATCCTATTAAAGTAAGTCTTAAAATAGTAGCAAAAAAAAGTTAAATTAATATTATTAAATTTGAGAAAGTTGATAAATTAAGGAGGAAAATAATTATTAATTAATAAAAATGGGTATTACCCACTTTTATTAATTTTGTGCTGTGTTAATCATCCAAATTGAAAAAACATCTAAATAGTTCCAAAGAGATTGTTTTAAATCATCTGGCATATCAAGTTTTGATAAAACAATAATATAAGATTCAAGCCAAATCTTTCTAGCTTCAGGAGTGATTTTAAAATCTGCATGTCTTCCTACCATCATAGGTGCACCTCTATTTTTATTAAAATAATCAGGACCTCCACAAATTTGAATAAAGAAATCAGCTGAGTGTTGTTTAGCCATTTCAAATCCCTCATTTGTTGGAGGGAATAATCCTTTGATATTACTTACTCTTAGTAAATCATAATGATCAGAGATTAATTTTCTCATTCCATCTTCACCTAAAAATTGTAAAACTTTTGGGTCGGGTTTTACAACGGGTGGTCTTGTTCCAACTAATCCTTGAGATATATTAAATTGCATTTTATTAAACCTTTAAAAGAAATATTATTTATTTGCATAATTGCAATGACATAATACAATATAATTAATTTTAAAGAGTTTTTAGAATTAAAAAAAGTTTACTATGTTAAAATGCCAAAAGAAAAAAAGTTAGGATTTTATGGACAAAAATATTGATGAGATTATTGAGTGTTATAATTGTGGATTATTCATAAAAAAACACAATGATACAAATAATACAACTCAAAAATGTCCTAGATGTAATAGCAAAATAAAAGCCCAAAATAGACACTCTTCAGATTCTTTATATTATGCTATTTCTGCACTTTTATTATTTGGAATTTTAAATGTTTATCCTATTATTACTTTAAATATAAATGATAATGAACTAAAAGCTACTTTAATTGGAACTGTGTCTATTCTTTTAGAACAAAATTTCTTTTTTGTGGCATTAGTAGTTTTTTTTACAATCATCCTTGCACCTATTTTGAACTCTTTAGTGATTATTTTTGCCTTTATACAAGAAAAAACAAAAATAAGACTTTTTACTGATACTTTACTTCATGATAGTTTTCATTTTTTTAAACATTGGGGATTTATTGAGGTTTTTGTAATAAGTATTATAGTTACATATATAAAATTAATAGGAATGGTGAGTTCCACAAAATTTGATATGGGTTTTTATATTATGTTGGCTTATATTTTTTGTTTTTATATGTCAAACAGAAAATTTGTAGGTGAAAGTGTATTTGGTGAATAAATGGTTTTAATATCTTGTAAAAATTGCCACAAAATGTATGAAAAAGAGAATTTTGATGATTTTGTTTGTACTAGATGTAATCATAAGGTACGAAAACGAATAAAAAATTCTTTACAAGTTTCACTGGCGCTTACTATTTGTGCAATTTTACTTTATATTCCAGCTATGATTTATCCAATTATGGAAGTTACAACCCTTGGAGTAAAAATCCAAAGTACTATTCTAGAAGGTGTAATTAGTTTTTTAAATATGGAGAGTTATTTTATAGCTATTGTAGTTTTCACAGCAAGTATTGTAATCCCAATGATAAAATTACTTGGATTACTTTTTATTTTTATATCTTTAAAAGTAAATGTAAAAATGTCAAATAATAGAAAAGTGTTAATATTTAAATTTATTGAAGCCATTGGAAAATGGTCAATGATTGATATTTATGTGGTTGCATTATTGGCATCAATTGTGCAACTTGATGAGATTTTTAATATAAAAGGGGGAATTGCTGCGACCTCTTTTGCCTTAATGGTGATAGTAACAATGATAGCAGCAAATAGATTTGATACAAGGATTATTTGGGATGAGTAAAGAAATAATAGAACAACAAGTGTATGAACCAAAAATTGAAGATAAAAAATCAGTTTCATTTATTTGGATTTTACCACTAATTATTTTGGCAATTTTAGGTTGGATTGCTTATGAGTCTTATATGAAAAAAGGTACAAATATAAGTGTAATTTTCAAAAGTGCAGAAGGATTAAAAGAGAATGTTACTCCTTTGGAATACAAAGGTTTACAACTTGGAAAAGTAACAAAAATTTCTATGCACGAAGATTTAAAAAGTGTAAGGGTAAATATTTTAGTTGATAATGAAGTTGCAAAATATGTAGCAGGTGATGGTTCTTCTTTTTGGATAAAAAAACCTACAATTTCTCTTACAAAAATTTCAGGATTAAATACTTTAATTAGTGGTTATAAAATAGAATTATCACCAACTTTTAAAACTCAAGAAGAATATGATAAGGCAAATGCAAAATATTTTTTTAATGGTTTAGATACCCAACCAAATGATGAATTCGATGATGAGGGATATTATATTTCATTAATTGCAAATGATAAAGATAATGTGGAAGTTGGAACTCCTATTTTTTATAATAAATTTCAAATAGGTGAAATTATTGCCAAAGAATTTATTTTTGAAAAGGTTTATTTCACAGCTTATATTTATGATAAATTTAATTATTTAGTAAATAAGAGTTCAAAATTTGTAATAAATGAAGCACTAAAAGTAAGTTATGGAGCAAGTGGATTAAATATAGAAGTAGGGTCTTTATATTCTGCTTTAGTTGGTGGAGTTACTGTTGTTACTCCAAATAAAGAAGAACAAAAGATTTCAAAAGATGAAGCTTATCTTTTATATGGAAAGAAAGATGATTTAAAAAGTAAAGAGTTTTTTAATATAAATTTTATTGATATGCATGGAATTGAAGAAAATACTCCAATTATTTTTAAGGGAATTGAAATTGGAAAAATTACAGAAATAAAATTGAATAAAGATATTTTAAATGCTAAGGCATTTATTTATCAAGAGTATAAATATTTATTAACAGATAAAACAAAGTTTTTTGTGGAAGAGCCTACTATTTCTTTAGATGGAGTTAAAAATTTAGGAAATATAATAAAAGGAAATTTTGTATCTTTAGAATATAAAAAAGGAAATTTTAAAGACAATTTTACAGCAATTAATAAAAAAGATATAAACAATAGTAATAACAATATAAAAGTAGAACTTTTAAATGAAAATCTAAATTCAATTACAAATAAATCAAAGGTTTATTATAAAAATATTGAAATTGGAAAAGTTGAAAATTATGTTTTAACACCTGATTTAAAAAATGTAAAAATTTCTATTTCAATAGATGAAAAATATAAAGATTTGGTAACTGACAATACTCTTTTCTATGATATGAGTTCAAAATTAGTAGAAATGAAAAGCTTAAATCTAAATATAAATTATTCAGGAATCGAACCTTTATTAAATGGAGCTATTGGACTTGTTTCTGAAAAAATAGATAATAATAAACTTACAAAAAAAGAGTTTAAACTTTATAATTCTTTTAAAGATGTGGAAAAATTAAATAGATTTAGTAATAGTGGAATTGTAATAAGTGCAGATTTTTATAACGATTTTGAAATAAAACAAGATATGGCAATTATGTACAAAAATCAAGAAATAGGTTTTGTAAAAGATATAAAATTTGATGATAAAAAATCAAAAGTTAGTTTATTTATCTATTCTCCTTTTAAAAAATATATAACTGATAAAAGTAGATTTTATAAAAAAAGTGTGGTTAGTTTAAATGCTAGTTTAAGTGGAGTTTTATTTGAAGTTGATAATTTTTCTTCATTACTTGAAGGTTCAATTCATCTTGACAATGAATCTACTATTGCTTTTGATAAAACACAAATTTTTGGTTCTGAAGATCAAATGAAAAACTCTACAAATAGTATAACAATAGTTTTTGCTGATGTTGAGGGATTACAAGTGAATTTTTCACAACTAACGTATAAAGGTGTAAATGTTGGGAAAGTTACAAATGTTAGATTAAATGAAAACCAACAAGTAGAAGTTAAAGCTTTGATTTATAATGACTTTGCTTCTTTTGCAAAAGCTGGAACAGTTTATTATTTGAAAAAACCACGAATTTCACTTCAAGAAGTTGCAAATGCTGGTTCTTCAATTATGGCTGTAAATATTGGGGTAATAAAAAGTGATAATCAAATTATTCAAACGAAATTTGAAGGATTAGAAGGACAACCATCAGTTGAAAAATCCCACTTTGGAACAGTATTTAAAGTAGATGATATTACAGCTTCAAGTGTGAATCTGGATGCTCCTGTTTATTATAAAAATGTGCAAATTGGAAAAGTAAGTAAAATAGATTTAAGTGAAGATGGCTCAAAAGTTGTGGTTGATTGTTTGATTTATGATAAATATACAAAATTCATAAGAAAAAATTCACAGTTCTATGACATAAGTGGTTTTGAAATGAAGTTTTCAATTTTTAGCGGTTCAAAAATAGAATCAAATACTTTTACGAGTTTGTTAAAAGGTGGTCTAGTCGTTGTAACTCCTTATGAATATTCAGAATTAGCAAATCCAAATGATAGGTTTAATCTAGTAAAACAGTTAAGAGAAGATTGGAAAAGTATAAGTCCTAGTATCAAATAAGAGGAGTTTAATCCTCTTGTTTTTTCAAAAAATCATCAACTTCACAATGGGAAAATATAATCCTATTTGGGCAGTTGTTTTTGAAAGAGTTGATAAAAAAATATCTATTTTGTAGCCGAAACAAAAGGAAATTGTCAAGAACTGCAACTAAAAGGTGCTGAAAATCTAAAAATACAATACGCAAAAAAATATTTTGATGTTTAAATGATGAAGATATAATTTATTCCTCTTTATTTAGATTTTCATTTCTTCGATAAATTTCTCTTTATCTTCTTTAAAAGCCAAAATACATTCTTGACAAATACAAGCTTTCATTTGTAACTCTTGAGGGATTAAAGCCCTTAAATCTTTTGGAACAGCAATACTATTACACCAACAATTATTGTTTGGAATATGTGCTTCACATAAGTTTTCTTTTTTGCAAAAAGGACAAAGTTTAGGGTTCATTTCACAAGATTTACTCATTTAATATAATTACTTTTTTTATCAACAGTATCTAACTCTTGCCCAATTTCTTGGTATTTTTTAAAATAATATTTTACAAATGAGTTTATATTTTCATCATTTGGCATAAAATATTTTTCAGTTTTTGTAGCATATCTATTTAAAAACTGTGTTGCATCAATTTTGTCTAAATAGTGTTTTGCTAAAGCTGTGTAATTTTCTATATACCAAGCTTTTAAAGCTTCATATTTTTCATCACTTAAATCAATAGATAACTTTTTGTTTTCATTATCCCAAGCTAAAACAGCCGTATCAAATAATCCATTTAAATGAATTAAACCCTCACAATAATAAGGTTGAACTTCATCAACTTCCATCCAACCAATAAGCCCAACACTTCTTTTTACAAGGTCAATTAAAACTTGTGATTTTAAGTGAAGTTCATCTGTGTCTTGGTCTAAAAAGTATGAAATTAATCCACCTGTTGTTGCTTTGAACTCTTCAATATTTTTGAAATTTCCAGTTTTATTCATAACCGATTCTGTTTGCTCATCGCACCATAAAATATGTCCATACTCATGTCCAACAGTGCTAATATCATAAACTTGATGCCAAGATGCTGTTTCATTAAATAAGAACATTCTATCAATTGTAAGAATCTCTTGTCCAAAGATTTCCCTTGAAAGTTTTAAAAATGGTTTTGCACGACTTGTTTGTAAAATCTCATCTGAAAATGCAAAGATTTTTTTACCTTCTTCTAAACTTACTATTTCATCATTTGGAACAACTTGAGCTGAAAACATACCATTAAATTCAGCTCCAAAAAATAGTGCTGGTCGTCCCACATAAAGTTGCACTTTATCAAGTGATTTTAAAGAAAAATCATAAGTTTTTTTGTATTGTTTACTTTTCTCATTTAACTCAAAACTAGAATAGATTTTTGCAAATGCTGATTTTATTTTATTTACTCTATGGTCATTTTGTGCAAATTTTGGATTAGTAAGTCTAATATCCCATTCAAGGGCAACTGCTTTTCTAAAGTGATCTTCATAATATTCAAGTGGATGACCAATTTGAATTGGAGTTTTTATTTTCATCCAAGCTCTATCAACATCTGCCCATTTATTTACAAGTTCATCAGTTCTATCTTCACTAAAAGCTTTAATAAGTGCTTGAATATATAAAACATAATCCCATTTTTGATTATAGATTTTATCTTCAAGTTCGATTAGTTTATCAGCAAACTCTTCAAGTGCATCAACAACTTCAGTTGTCTCTTTTTTGAAAGCTTTGATATATGCTTGTGATTTGTATTTATCACCATCTTTAATTAAAGCAGAATAACATCTATCCGCCGTAATTCCACCATGTCCTAAATCTAGAAGTTTTTCATCTTCTAAATATTTTATAACTTCCTCTTCTTTTCCATCAAACTTAGCCATTAAATCTTTATTTACACCATTTATAATATGAGAAGTCCAAGATGTTTGCCAATTTGATATTTGAAGACCAACATTATAAACACCAATAAAAATTTCTTGATAAAATGGAGTTAAAAGATTGTTTTGTACTATTAAATCTATTAATTTTGTATGTTTTTCGTGCCAATACTCTTTTACAAAATCATAAGCTTTTTCTTGAAGTTCAATAATCTCAATCTCAGTTTTTTTTAGTTTTTTTAGAACTTGAACTAAAGAATCATCTCTTAAATTCACAAGTCTAGTAACAAGTGCGAATCTTAAATCATTACTCATTTCAAGGTTTAGTGATTTTGCAAAATCATCTATGAATCCTAGTTTATCAAACTCTTCATTTTCAAGATGAGCTATTAATTTATTAGTTTGTGTTTTTTCATCATTTAAAAAGTCATATATTTTTTGTAAGTCGTTTAAAAAATTCTCTTTTGTCATTTTTTTAATCCTTAATTTTAAAAATAGAGTTTATCTTTTTTGAACTTTTTTTTAGTTAAATTAGCACTCTTGTATAAAAGGTGCTAATTTTAATTAAAACTTTAGCTTTCTTTTATAAAGTTGTGATAAAATTCTCTTCTAAAAAAATTAAAATTTATAGGAGAAATTAGCATGGCAAAACATCAATTTCAAACAGAAGTAGGACAATTATTACAATTAATGACACACTCTTTATATTCAAATAAAGAGATTTTTATAAGAGAGCTTGTATCCAATTCAAGTGATGCTATTGATAAATTAAACTATTTAAGACTTACAGATGATAATCTTAAGGCTGATTATGCGGACTGGAAAGGTGAGATTAATATCACTTTTGATGAAGCTGATAAATCTTTAACTATTATTGACAATGGTGTTGGTATGAATGAAGAGGATTTAATTGCTTCTATTGGAACAATTGCAAAATCAGGTACAAAATCGTTTGTTGAAGCACTAACAGGTGATGCAAAAAAAGATTCAAACTTAATTGGTCAATTTGGAGTTGGTTTTTATTCTGTATTTATGGTGGCTTCTAGCGTAGATGTTATTTCTAAAAAAGCTGGTGAAGAAACTGCTTACAAATGGACAAGCACAGGAACGGGTGAGTTTGATTTAGCTCCTTGCACAAAAGAGTCAAATGGAACTGTTATTTACATTAAATTAAAAGATGAAGAAGCAAGTGAATTTGCAAGTAAATATAGAATTAAAAATATTGTTGGAAAATACTCAAACCATATTGCTTATCCAATTTTCTTAAATTACAAAGAAGAAGTGACTGAAACTTTAAATGAAGAAGATAAAAAAGCAGGAAAAGAAGCTAAAAAAACAATCGAAGATAAAAGAGAAAAAATCAATGAAGCAACAGCTTTATGGATGCAACCAAAAGCTAAATTAAAAGAAGAAGATTATAATGATTTTTATAAATCAATTTCTCATGATTCTTCAAATCCAATGCTTACAATTCATACAAAAACAGAGGGTGTAAACGAATATACAACACTTTTTTACATCCCAAAAACTGCACCTATGGATATGTATAGAGCAGATTTTCAAAGTGGTGTTAAACTTTATGTTAAAAGAGTATTTATCACAGATAGTGAAAAAGAATTATTACCAACTTATTTAAGATTTGTAAGAGGAATTATTGACTCTGAAGATTTACCTTTAAATGTTTCAAGAGAAATTTTACAAGAAAATAGAATCTTAGCAAACATCAAACAAGGAAGTGTTAAAAAAATCCTTGGTGAAATCAAAAAACTTTCTAAAGATGAAGAAAAATATGCTGAGTTTATAGCACAATATATCAGACCTTTAAAAGAGGGTGTATATCAAGACCACATGAATAAAGAAGTTATTTTAGATTTATTAAGATACAAATCTTCAAAAACTGAAGCTGGAAAAATGACTTCTTTAGAAGCGTATAAAGAAAGAGCTGATACAGAACAAAAAGCTATTTTCTATATCGTTGGTGAAAATGAGAAAATCTTAAGAAGTTCTCCATTATTAGAGTCTTATAACAAAAATAACATCGAAGTTCTAATCTTAGATGATAAAGAAATTGATGATATTATCACTCCAACAATGGGTGCATATAAAGAGTGGGAATTCAAAGATATCACAGCTTGTGAACCTCCAAAAGTAGAACAATCAGAAGAAGCAAAAAAAGAAGTTGAAGAGAAATTTGAATCAATCCTTGCAAAAATCAAAGACAAATTAGGTGATGCTGTTAAAGATGTAAAAGTAACAAACAGATTAAGTGAATCTCCATCATGCGTAGTAAAAGATGTAGCTGACGCACAAATGGCTCAAATGATGCAAATGATGAGAGCAATGGGGCAAGAAATGCCAGAATCTGCTCCAATTTTAGAAATTAATCCAGAGCATGAAATCGTTAAAAAATTAAACGGTTGTTCAGATGAATCAACAATCGAAGATGTATCTTGGATTTTATTAGACCAAGCGAAACTAAGTGAAGGCATGGAAATTACTGATACAGTTGCGTTTGCGAAAAGATTATCAAGAATTACTGCTAAAGCTTTATAATATAAAAAAGAAGTGGTTAAAAAACCACTTCTTTTACTTTCTTAAAAACTATATTAAATTAACTTTTTGCTAAAATCTAATAACAATCTACAATCTAAAAGGTAAATGATGTCTATTGATAAAAATGAGATAGAAAAATATATTTTTGACCCAAATAATCCAAGACAATGTAAATCTTATAATTTATTATTGAGTATTGCAAAAAAAGAGCCTTATTCTTTTATCTCTCCAGAATTTTTAATGTATTTTTATAAAAATGATATTTTTACCAATGATTTTAAAAATCACCTTTGGGATATGCCAGAAAATTATGAAAATTTATCTGAGTTAGAAAAAATAGAGTTATTTAAAAATCAAGTTTCAGAAAATGAGTTAAAAGATTATATAAATAATTTGGATATAAAAATTGAAAAAATATTAAAATATAAATTTTTACAAGAACAAGTAAGTATTAGTCCTATTGATTTTTTTGATGATAATAGTTTGTGTGAATTAAATTTAATAGACGATATTAATGAGCATTTTAAATTTAATTTTCTAAAAGAAGATAAGGAATTTGAAGATATTTCTGATGAAAATAGATATGATATTAATTATATATTTATTTCAAAAAATTACTTTGGTATTTTAAGGGCAGAAATCCTTCGTTCTTCTGTTTTTATTACTTTAGAAGAAAACATTGAAACTTTTTTTAAATATCGACAAAATAATATAAAACCAATTTTTTTAAAAAAAATAGAAGATATAGACCTTCTGTTAGCAGTTTTAAACCAAGATTTAAAACAAACTAATACTTCAAATCAAATTGAAGAAATTTCTTATATAAAATCTATAGAAATAAAAGATTTTTATAGTATCAAAGATATAAATTTAGAGAATTTAGAAGATAAAAAAGAGATATATATATTAGGAGAAAATGGAGATGGAAAATCACTGTTTCTACAAGCTTTAACTGTCGGATTAAAGGGTGTTGAAGAGGGTGATGTTTTTAATCTTGTAAAATCTCAAAAAGATTATGAATTAAAAATCGAAGATTCAAATAGTAATATTTATGATTCAAAAGAAAAAGAAAATATTTATAAAAATCTTTTTGCTTATGGTGCAAATAGAAATAATAATTGTCAAATGAAAGAGGATGAAGTAGGTTATTTAACTCTATTTCATCCTTCTTGGGATTTGAAAAATCCTATGGAGTGGTTAATAACTTTAGAACATAAAGAATTAAGAGGTGAAATTAATATTCTTTCAGTAGATAATGCAAAAAAACTTTTGCAAGAGTTATTAAATAGTGATGTACAGATAGATATAACTGCACAAACTGTAACCTTTAAAGAAAAAGGTTCACTTGTAACTTTTGAGCAATTATCTGCTGGATATAAAGGTGTTATTACAATAATTGCAGATTTATTAGTAAGACTTTCAGAAAATCAATCACAAGTGATTAATATAAATGAATTTAAAGGTATTGTTCTTATTGATGAAGTTGAACTTCATTTACATCCAAAATGGAAATATAATTTTGTAAAAAGATTAAGAGATATTTTTCCTTTAATACAATTTATTATGACAACACATAGTCCAACTGTATTACTAGGAGCTTCAAAAGAAGCAGTTTTTTATAAGATATATAAAGAAGATGGAGAAGTTAAAATATCTAATCAAATGGTAAATGAAGGATATACAAATAATTCATTAATATCTTCGCCATTGTTTGATTTAGGAACAATTACTTCAAGGGATTATGATAAGACAGTAAGTAGTGATGATTATATTTATGACAAAATACATCAAAGAATATCAGAAAAATTAAAAAATAATATAAATATAAAAGAAGATGAAATTTTAAAATTAATTGATGAAGAGTTAGATGCTTTATGATTAAGGTTGATAAAAATTTTACAGATATTCCTATTATTTTAAAAAGTCAAAATAGAAAAGAAGCTTTTGATAAAAATATTTCATCAGCTCAATATATAGATGAAAGAAATCTTTATAAAGTTGGCTCTGTTCAAAAAAAATTAAATGAAATTTATTATTTAAAATGTGCCTATTGTGAACAAAAACTTTTGGATGCTCCAAAGCATATTGAACATTATCGACCTAAAGATTTATATTATTGGTTGGCATACTCTTGGGATAATTTATTACTTAGTTGTGGAAGTTGTAATAGTTCTAAAGGAATAAAATTTCAAGTAAAGAAAACTATTGTAACTTATAACAATGAATCGTTTGAAGATATTCATAGTCTTGGTAATAGTTATGATGTTATTGAAGAACCGATGGTTGTAAATCCTGAAAAGGAAGATGTTTTAGATAAATTAGTTTTTGATAAAGATGGGAATATAAGTTCTTTAGATGATAGAGTTATTTATACTATTAATGATGTATGTAATTTAAATAGAAATGAATTAGTTCAAAAAAGAGTTTAACTCCTAAATGATTTTATTAATAAAATTAATGAACATTATTTACTTTTTTTAATAAAAGGTGATTTAAGTAGGTTTAAACCTGAGATAAAGTTTTTTATTGATGAATGTAGTGTTGAAAATGAGTTTTATTCATTTAGATATTTTATTTTAAATCATATTGAACTATTTTTTGAAGATATTGGAAAACAAAGAATTTTAAAAGGTTTGATTCCAAAAATCTAACTATTCAAGGACAAAAATGCCACTAAAAATAAGAGAAGCAATACCAGAAGATTCACAAACTATTTTTGATTTCATTATGGAACTTGCTATTTATGAAAAATTACCAAATGCTGTGAAAACAACTGTAAAGGAGATAAAAGATTCTATTTTCGCTCAAAATTCTACGGTTAAAGCTTTGATTTGTGAAGAAGATGGAAAGGCTATTGGTTATGCTGTTTATTTTTACAACTATTCAACTTGGCTTGGGAAAAACGGTATTTATCTTGAAGATTTATATGTGAATGAATCAAAAAGAGGAAAAGGTGCTGGAAAAGCTATGATTAAATATTTAGCAAAAAAAGCAATAAGTGAAAACTGTGGAAGATTTGAGTGGGCTTGTCTTGATTGGAATACTCCTTCACGAGATTTTTATGAAAGTCTTGGTGCAGTTGCTTTAAATGAGTGGATTGGCTATAGACTTGAGGGTAAAACTTTAGAAAAATTTGCAAATAATTGATATAATTCTCCTTACATGATTATTTTACAATTAAAAAGTAAACTCTAGACTATTTTAGATAAAGGTAAAAAATGAGTATTATCGTAGATTTGTTTAAATCACTTTTTCAAACAATAAAAAAACTCTCAAGACCTTATTTTAGTTTGGAAGAAAATGAGCTAAAATTTAAAATAGATTCAGATACTTTTTTCAAATTTCCAATTTTAAATATTGAAACAAAAACAAGATATGATTCTTATATCCTTGATGCTTACACTTTAAAAGCTGATAATATACATTTAGAATATATTCATACAGATAATGATATTTCTTGGAATGCTCAGGCTTTATCTTTTTTCA
>JAQVLW010000089.1 GCA_028703945.1 Aliarcobacter sp.
ATGCTAAAAGAACTTATTTTTACAGGACTTGGTGGAGCTTTAGTTTTAAAAGAAAAAATAGAAGATGAACTAAAAAAACTTGAGGAAAAAGGAAAACTTGATACAAAAGATGTAAAAAGTTTTTTAGAATCATTGGAGCAAAAAGGTAAAGATAGTGATGCAAAGTTCAAAGAAGAATTAAAAGCAACAATAAAAGAAATTATTGATGATTTGGGACTTGCTACTAAAGAAGATTTAGAAAAACTGAAAGAGGATTTAAAATAAAAACTTTTTTTAAAACATTAGGTCTTTACTCTTTTAGTAGGGTTTATGGTATTTTTTCATTTTTATTAACTATTTATTTAGTAATAAAAAAGAAGCCTAGCTTCCTATTTTTTAAGCCACTAAATGCTAAGAAATTAAAAGAAACAACTATAAATCTTGGGGCAAGTTTTATAAAACTTGCTCAAGTTCTAGCAACAAGAGCTGACTTTTTTTCAAGTGATTATCTTGATGAGTTAAAAGAACTACACGACCAACTTCCTTCTATGTGTCAAGAAGAATATAAAGAAGTTTTTGCAATGGCATTTCCTATAAATCCTTTTTCAGTATTTGAAAATAAACCATTAGCATCTGCTTCTATTGGGCAAGTTCATATTGCTTATTTATTAAATGGTGAAAAAGTAGCTGTTAAGCTTCGAAGAAAAGGAATAAAAAGCAGAGTTATGGCAGACATTAGAATCATTAATTTTTTTAATACTATTTTTAAACCTTTATTTTCTCACTATACAAAAAACTCTATTGAAGCAGTTGTTTCAGAATTTTCATCAATGATTTTACAAGAAGTAAGTCTAAATCATGAACTTGCAAATTTACAAAAATTTTCAAATATGTATAAAGATAGTGGAGTAAAATTTCCAAAACCATATCCTAATATTTCAAGTGATGATGCTTTAGTTATGAGTTTTGAAGAAGGGTTTAGATTTGATGACAAAGAAAATCTAAAAAAAGAAAATATTGATTTTAATTCAATTATTTCTAAACTTGTAGATTTTTATACAACTCAAATGCTAATAACTGGATATTTTCATGCTGATCCACATCCTGGGAATCTTCTTGTAAATAAAGAAGGTGATTTAATACTTCTTGATTTTGGAATGGTAAAATCAATTCCAAATAATACAAGAATAGCAATAATTGAGCTTATAAAAGCTGCACATGAAAAAGATTATGATCTTTATATTAGTGCGAATAAAAGACTTGGAACTATAGCTTACGAAGCTCCGGTGAGTGAATTAGCCGAATTTACAGATAAAATGTTTGATATTTTTTCAAATGAAAACCTAAGTAGTGAATCTATGCAAAAATTAGCTTTTGATGTGCTAGAAGGTACTAGAAATTTTCCATTTAAACTTCCAAGTGATGCCATTTATATTTTAAGAGTTAGTGCAATAATTGAAGGTTTAGGAACAACTTATATAGAAAACTTCAATGGTATAAAAGATATTTTACCAATTTTACAAAAAAATATTCCAAAAGCTTTGGGAGCTAGTGATACTATTTTAGAGACAATTATTGATGAAATAAAATCAATTCCATTTACTATAAAAGATTTTAAATCAGTTATAAAACAAGCAAGTAATGGTGAGCTTAAAATCGAAGTATCACAAGGTCAATTAGAATGGATTGCAAAAGAAATTAAAGATTATATTAAACCTATTGTTTTGTCTTTAGGATTTATTTTTACATCTATTTTTATGCTTTTGTATGACAAAGATTTAAAAGAGTTTGCTTTGATTTTATTCAGTTTAGGTTTAATTAAATTAATATACAAATAAAAATCTAATTATTTTACATTTTGAAAAAAACAATCAAAATCAAAATAAGTTATTTATTTATAAAAAAGTACTACTTTTATACTATTTAATGTTAAGATTTCATTATGATAACAATTGAAAATTATAAAAAAAATTTGACGATCTTATATATAGAAGACGATTCAATCACTCAAAATAAATTAAAACATATTTTAGAAAGATATTTTAATAAAATTATTCTTGCATCAAATGGAGAAGATGCTTTTGAAAAAATAAAAGCTGAGCCTAAAATAGATTTAATTATTAGTGATATAAATATGCCTAAAATGGATGGTTTAGAATTTCTTGAGGAGTTAAGAAAAACTAATTCTAAAATACCGTTTATTTTTATAACAGCAAGAGATGAACCAGATAAAATGCTAAAAGCAATTCAATTAGATATTGATAATTATGTTTTAAAACCAATAAATCTTCAAAATTTATTAACAATTATTAACAAAGTTGCAGATAAATTATATGAAGAATATTTAACTTTAGAAAAGAATTGTAATATCATGCTTGATGAAAATCTCTTTTGGAATGGAAATAATAAAACACTAATTTTTAATAATAAAGAAATAAAACTCACAAAAAAAGAACTTTTATTTATTGAAATATTAATGGGCAATGAAAATAAAACTCATAATATTGAGGATATTATTTCTATTCTTTGGGAAGATAATTTTTTAGAAAAAGATTATGTTTCAAACCTTAAAAATATCATTTCGAGGCTTAGAAATAAAGTCCCTGCTTTAAAAGTTGAAAACTTATATGGAATGGGTTATAAAATAAAAAGAGTGATTTAATTATCCTCATTTTTTTTTCTAAACTCTTTTCTGAACTCTAATTCTTTTTGTATTGCTTCATGGTTTGTTACATCCAATAACGGTCTATCAATAATTTTTATTTTTCCTTTTAATTTTGGGTTTTGTTCAAAAAAATCATCAAAGTCTATTAAATATGTTTGCCCTTTATTATGAAATTCTACTCTATTTGGATACCTTAAAATATAACAACCTTTAAAATCTTTTTCCAAGACTCTTGTTCTTATTAATCTCTTGGATACATCATACTTAAAAATTAAATAACCAATAAAAAATATTACTATACAAAAAAATAATTCTCTAAAATAATCCATAATAAAAAACTCTCCATAATCAATTATCTAAATATAGTATGTTTTTAATAAAAGAATGGATAACTTAGATATATTTATAAAATAAATAATATTTATATGTATTTTAAATTGTTACTATTTTATAGCCAAATCCATAAATATTATCTATTTTAAGTGCTGGTATTTTACTTCTTAATCTTGATATTAAATTCTTAAGATTTGAAATATCAGGATTTTCATTAAATTCTTCTTTCCAAATATAAGAAATGATTTCTTCATTTACAAAAATCTTTTCAGGTATTCTAAGCAGTAATTCAATTAATAAAAATTCTTTTTTTGTAAGTTTTAATAATTTATCATTCAAATATAACTGTTTTAACTCTTTGTTCCAAATCAAATCACAATTTAATTTTAAAAATATCTCTTTATTATCTGAAACTTTATATTTTTCCATATAAATCTCTTTTGATACTTTAAATATTATTTCAAAAAAATTATTATAATCCATTGGTTTTAGAATAAATCTATAAATACCTAAATTAACCAATTCAATAAGATATTCTGATTCATTATGAGCAGATAAAACTATTATTTTTTGATTTGCATTTTCTTTATAAATATGTTTTATAAGTTCAATTCCATCCATATTTGGCATTCGAATATCTGTAATAATTAAATCAGGATATTCATTATTTGCTTTATGAAAATTACAATATTTCTCTAATGCTTCATTTCCATCAAAAGCAATTTCAATTTTGGAAAAAATTTCATATAAAAGAATTTCCATTTTTTTTGATATTCCCTTATCATCTTCTACAAATAATATAGATATTTCTTTTGCATATTTTTCCAAAGAAATATAATCTATCATTTTAAACCTCTATTTTCTTTTAGTTCTTTTACGAGTTGTATTTATTTTGTATTCTACTTTTTTTAATTTCTCTATTAATTTTGAAGAAAGTTTATACATATCCATCATAATATCTTTTTTTTCATTATTTAAATCTTTTTTACTATTATCATATCTATTTATTA